>JAITOO010000217.1 GCA_031289875.1 Flavobacteriaceae bacterium | reverse complement strand
GATTACCGAACAGTTACCTCTCAATCTCCATTCCGTCTTTTGCCCATTGCAAGATGCCTCCGTCCAAATCAAAAATTATTTGAAAACCTTGTTCTGCCAAGATTTCCGCCGCTTTCATGCTCCGCACGCCGCTTCGACAGTAAACTGCAACGGGACGGCTCTTGTCCAGAATTTGAATTTGCGAAGTAAAATTCGAGTCGTTTAAACTAATATTCACAGCATCGTAAATGTGTCCTGCCCTGTATTCATCGGGCGTGCGGACATCGACAACCTGCGTAACACGTTTGCCTGTTTCCTTGTAAAAATCGCGAGAATTTAGCGTTTTAATTTCTGCATTTGCTGTATTTTCGGTCATCTGGGTGGGATTAGAATTTTCTTGACTGATGTTGATAACGGTAGTTGGAATCTCGAAATGAGTTTTTTCCGCTTGCGGAAATGACGTTGCGCTATCGACAGGCAAGTTTTCCTTTTTCGGCAAATCGGTGGCGAGACGGCTTATTTTCGGGTCGGTAGAATAGTGCAAAACCTTTCGGTCATATGGATAACCGCTGTTTTCCGTGTCCGCAGATCGGCTTTTGCATGCCCACAAACAGAGAATTGCGAGAATTAAAAAGATTTTTTTCATCTTAAAAATGATATTTCAAGACCAAAAATAACTATTTTTGTGCGAATATGAAAAGAATTATTTTTTCTGTCCTCAGCGGACTGTTGCTGGCGCTTTCATGGGCGACCTATGGATTTCCGTTTTTGCTGTTTGCCGCTTTCGTTCCGCTTCTGCTTGTGGAACACGAAACCTGCGTGAAAAAAGAAAAATTTTCCGACCGGAAAAATTTCGGCTATTCCTATCTCGCCTTTCTAATTTGGAATTACGGCGCAACGCAGTGGCTTCATTATGCCAAAAACTCCGACGGCAGCATGTCTTGGGTTTCCGTGCTGTTTCCTCTCTTGGTCAATAGTTTTTTGATGTCTTTTGTTTTCACGCTTTTTCATTTTGTGAAAAGAACGGCGGGAACGTGGTACGGAATGGCTTTTCTTCCTGTTATTTGGCTGAGTTTTGAAAAATTCCATCTGAACTGGGAACTTTCCTGGCCCTGGCTAAACTTGGGCAACGCTTTTGCGGATTTTCCGCAATTCATTCAATGGTACGAAGTTACGGGAACTTTTGGCGGAACGCTTTGGGTCTTGCTTGTGAATTTAATTTTATTCTATCACATTAAAGCTCATCAAGTTACTCTAAAAAAAATTTATCTTTGGAAAGGAATCAGTTACGCTTTTGCAGTAATTTTCATTCCGTCGGCAATTTCTTTGGCAAGATATTTTTCTTATCAGGAGAAATCGGAACAGAAATTGGAAGTCGTTCTCGTTCAGCCGGCTATCGACCCATACGAAGACAAATACAGCATGAGCGGAGCGTATATAGTGAACAATTTGCTGCAATGCGCCGATAAGGAAATCTCGCCGAACACGAGTTTTGTCATCGCTCCTGAAACGGCTTTTCCGGGTCGCGGTTTTGTGAAAATCAATAATCTCAAGTCAGATATTTATTTGAACGAAATCCAAAACTGGGTGAAAATCCAAAACCCGAAATTAGATTTTGTTTCGGGCGTTTCGTTGGTTCAAATATATGATAATCAACAAACTAAGTCAGCCCGCCGAATTAATGAAACTTCCCAATGGTACGATTCTTTCAACTCCACAATTCAAGTAAATGCAACGGATAGCGTGCAGTTTTACCATAAATCCAAACTGGTAGTCGGCGTGGAACATTTTCCGTATTCGTCGCTCCTGAAACCGCTGATTGGCGAGTATATGCTGGATTTTGGCGGAACGATGGAAAGTCTCGGCACGCAAGACCACCCGACGATTTTCAGCAATCCGTACAATCAAGCGAAAGTTGCGCCCCTTGTTTGTTATGAAAGTATTTACGGTGAATTTGTCGGTGAATTTGTAAAAAAAGGAGCTAACGTGATTTTTATTTCCACTAATGATTCTTGGTGGGGTAATTCTCAGGGACACAAACAGTTATTGACTTATGCGAGACTTCGAGCAATAGAAAACCGTCGAGACATTGCGCGCTCTGCCAATAGCGGAATTTCGGCGTTTATCAATCAAAGAGGAGACATTGAAAAGAGTTTGGAATACGACGTTCGAGGCGCTTTGAGAGGCAATGTCAATCTTACTTCCGAACTGACTTTTTACGCAAAATACGGAGACGTTTTGGCTCGCATCGCTCTGATTTTGAGCGGAATGATTTTGGCTTATGCGCTTTCCAAACGAATTGTCTCTTGGGCATACAAAAGAAAATAGCTGTCATTTCTATTCAAAAATCAATAAAATCTATAAATCAAGTTGCCCCATATATCCGAAAGGCTGTATATTTGTATTTAGAATAAATCCAAACAGATACATAATGTTATCAATCAAAAATTTACACGCAGGAATAGACGGAAAGGAAATATTAAAAGGCATCAATCTGGAAATCAAAAAAGGGGAAATACATGCTATCATGGGACCCAACGGCGGAGGAAAAAGTACGCTGTCCAACGTCATCACAGGGCGCGAAGACTACGTAGTAACCGACGGAAGCATCTATTTTGAAGGCAAAGATTTGCTCGAATTAGCCCCCGAAGAGCGTGCCAATGCGGGCATTTTCATGTCGTTCCAATATCCTGTGGAAATTCCCGGCGTGAGCGTTTCCAACTTCCTCAAAGCCGCCGTCAACGCCAACCGCAAGGCGCAAGGCTTGGAAGATATTTCTGCGAAAGAATTTTTGAAAACCGTAAAAGAAAAAGCAGAACTGCTTGATATTAAGAAAGATTTCCTTTCCCGCTCGCTCAACGAAGGCTTTTCGGGCGGAGAAAAAAAACGCAATGAAATCTTCCAAATGGCGGTTCTCAACCCAAAAATGACCCTTTTGGACGAAACCGATTCGGGCTTGGATATTGACGCTTTGAGGATTGTCGCACACGGCGTGAATAAACTCAAAAGCCCTGACAACGCAGTGCTGGTTATCACTCACTATCAGAGGTTGTTAGAATACATTATTCCTGATTTTGTTCATGTTTTGATTGACGGAAAAATCGTAAAATCCGGAACGAAAGAACTTGCGTTGGAACTCGAAGAAAAAGGCTACGACTGGCTGTAAAAGTTTTGAATTTTGGATTTTTAAATTTATAACTAAACAAATCCATCAAAAAAACGAAAATCCAAAGCAATAAATCACAAACAAATTGATAATGAGTGTTTTACTAAATATAAATACAGAAAAAATCAAAACGGAAGCACAGGCTGAACTGCAAAATATGCCTTTCCCGACCAAGAAAAACGAAGATTGGAAATATACGCGTATTTCGGCTTTCAAACCCGAAAAATACGCACCTGCGGAAGTGCATCAAGTTTCAAAAGAAGTGGTTGATTATCATTTGATTAAAGACTTAAATTCTTATAAAATCGTTTTCATTGATGGCGTTTTTTCTGCCGAATTTTCTCGGTTTCCTGAAAATGAATTAACTGTAATCCCGTTTTCAAAAATAGAAAAAGACGAAAAACTTGCTTCAATTCTTGCCGAAAAACTTAATTCTCTGGCAGACAAAAATCGTTATTTCACAGAGTTGAATACGGCTTCATTTCAAGACGGAACTTTCATTTATATCCCTGAGAATGAATGTATTGAAAAGCCCATTGAACTGCTGTATTTAAATACGGTTCAGGGTCGTGAGTCGGTGCAAAATATTAGAAATTTGTTTGTTGCAGGAAAAAATTCGCAAGTTTCGATAACTGTCCAAATCCGGACACTTTCCGATTTGGATTTTCTGACGAATATGGTTACGGAAATTTTTGTTGGAGAAAACGCCCATTTCCGGCTGTATAAAATTCAGGACGATACCCGCTCCGCCCATCTGATTGACAGCGTTTTTGTTGAGCAACAAGCTGACAGCAAGGCATTTGTGCATACATTTTCTTTCGGCGGGAAAACTACGCGCAACGAATTGTCTTTCGACCACAAAGGCGAAAATATTAACTCTACACTGAAAGGAATCAGCATCATCGGCGATAGCCAAGAGGTTGGAAATCATACGCTTGTACAGCACAATCAGCCGAATTGCGAAAGCCATGAACTGTATCGGGGAATTTTCAACGGCGCGGCGCACGGCATTTTCAATGGACAAATCAAAGTGCATGAAATTGCGCAGAAAACCAACGCTTTTCAGCAGAACAACAATGTGCTGCTATCTGACGAGGCGGTTATTGATACCAAACCTCAATTAGAAATTTTTGCCGACGACGTGAAATGTTCGCACGGTTGTACGGTCGGTCAGCTCGACGACGATGCGCTTTTCTACATGAAACAGCGGGGAATCCACGAAAAAGAAGCCAAAGCGTTGCTGATGTTCGCTTTCTGTTCGGACGTAATGGAAACCGTAACCCTTCCCGAACTAAAAAACAAAATTAACCGAGTTATTGCGCAAAAACTGGGCGTAGAGATTGATTTTGAGTTTTAACTCCTCCTTTCCGTAACGTAAGTCAGCATCAATCCCAGAGAATCGCGGGCTTCGTTTTTAGGAAAAGAAAAGAGAATATCCATGGCTCGTTGTTTATAAGCGTTCATTGTCTGTGCAGCATATTCCAAACCGCCGTTTTTCTTGACAAAATCTATAATTTCTGCCACGCGTTTTTTGTCCTTGTTGTGATTTTTCACGGAGTTGATGAGCCATTTTTTGCGCTCGTTGTCGGCAGTATTGAGAACGTAAATCAGAGGAAGAGTCATCTTTTTCTCTTGAATATCAATGCCTACAGGCTTCCCGATGAGATTGCTGCTGGTGTAGTCGAATAAATCGTCTTTGATTTGAAAAGCTATTCCCGTATATTCCCCGAAAAGTTTGAGTTTGGAGGAAACTTCATCTGCCGCAAAAGCTGAACGCGCTCCTGATTCGCAGCAAGCGGAAATCAGCACCGCCGTTTTTTGGCGGATAATTTCGAAATAGACCTCTTCTGTGATGTCTAATTTTCGGCTTTTTTCCAATTGGAGCAACTCGCCTTCCGCCATTTCGCGCATACTCCTTGAAATAATCGCCAGCAAGTCAAAATCTTGATTATCAGTAGAAAGCAACACGCTTTTGGACAAGAGATAATCTCCGACCAGAACGGCTATTTTGTTCTTCCACAAGGCATTGAGGGAGAAGAAACCGCGACGCATATAGCTTTCGTCCACCACGTCGTCGTGAACGAGGGTTGCGGTGTGAATCAGTTCAATCAAGGAAGCGGCACGGTAGGTTTTGTCGGTGATTTTTCCGCACAACTTTGCCGTCAAGAAGACAAACATCGGGCGCATCTGTTTGCCTTTTCGCCGCACGACGAACTGTATAATTCTGTCAAGCAAAGGAACTTGGCTCTTCATCGACTGATAAAATCGCTGTTCAAAGAGGTTCATTTCTTCTTTGATGGGAGCTTTGATCTGTTCTGTTACCTTTGACATTTTCGGTAAAATTACAGATTTTTTGGGAAACAGCGGTGTTTTGGAAAAAAGTCTTTGTTTTTTGTAACATTTCGGAGAAAAAAATGATAGTGCGGGAAATTTCTAAGTCTGAATTTATGGAATAAATCCGTTCATTCCATAATCGTAAACTCCAAATCATCAACTTGATAAGTGATTTTGTAAATGATTCGTTTTCCTTGCGAAACATGGTCGGGAGAGGTGATTTCCCAACTCAAAATCCGAAATTTTTTATGTGCATTTGCTCTTCGCAACGAATCAATTTTCTGAGAAAACTGTCTTTTGAAATTTGAATCTATCGAAAAAAGAAAATCGCGAAGGTCTGCTTTTCCGTCAATCGAAAAATCCACCGAAGCGTACAGCGTCCACCAGTTGTTCTGCCATCGGTATTCTTCCAATTTCCCTTTCTCATAAACCATTGCCTGCAACGCATATTGATTTTGGTCGTAAAAAACATTGATGTCTTTGAACAAAGTTTCGTTGGAAAATTTTTCTTCCACGATTTGAAAAGTCTGTTGCGGATTGTTAATCAAATAGTTGGATTTGTTGTCTTCCTTGCAGGAAAAAATCAATAGAAAAAACAATATGTAACTATACGTTTTCATTCATTACAAACCTGATAATCAGATATTTTGATATAATATTCATTTCCCTTCGGGAGAAATTCGGAACTGTTAAACCAAATTTGATGCAATTGATAAATTCCTTCCACCAAATAATGGCTTCCCATAAAATAACTTTTAATGACTTTCACCCGCAAGCCTTTATCTGTACTGAATTTCAGCTGGTGAGGATACGCCAGAATTTTCCTTTCGGCATTTTCAGGAATAAACTCTTCAACAAAATTTTGCCCCAAGAGATTCACTTCACCAAAAAGTCTTGCAACATATTCATTTTCGGGGTTTTTATAAATTTGTTCCGGCGTATTTTCTTGTATGACTTTTCCGTTTTTCAGAACAATCATTCGGTCGGCAAAAGCCAGTGCATCGCTCACTTCATGCGTTGCCAAAATTATAGAAATGTGGTTTTCTCCGGCAAATTCAAAAACTGCGCGTTTGAGCATATTTTTTTTGAAGGTGTCAATCTGCGAAAAAGGCTCGTCGAGGAGAAGAAGTTTGGGCATCTGCGCCAATGCCTTTGCCAGAGCGACACGTTGTTTCTGCCCGCCGCTCAAGTCATGGGCGCGCACGTCGGCAAAGTCTGCCATATCAACCAAATCCAGCAGTACTCGAACTTTGTTTTGCTTTTCTTCCAACCGAATGTTGGAAAGAAAATTCCCGACATTCTCAGCAACCGTTGCGTAAAGTGTCAGCTCAAAATCTTGCGCAAGATATTTAAATTCAGGCTCTCCGGGTACGAGATGACCGAAATTTCCGCCAAGTTTTCGCCCGTCAAACCAAATTTCGCCCACTTGTGGTTCTAAAATTCCGTAGAGCAACTTCAAAATGGTGCTTTTTCCACTTCCGCTCTCGCCGATTAAGGTCAGCATTTCGCCTTGTTTCAGTTGAAAAGATAGGGATTTTATAATTTTTTCTTCTGTGTAGGAAAACGAAATGTTATTGACTTCTAACATAATACATTGATTTATGCCGAATTTCTGCTTGCGTTTACGATTCCGTATAAAGTTCGAATCAGCATTTTTTCGTACAATAATTTTTCTTCGTCCGTCTGCGCTTCGTGAAGTTTCTGCAAGGCGTACTGCTGAATGAGCAGTAGCGGAAGCATGATTTTTTCTCTGCAAAGCACTGACAATCTGTTGATTTCTTCTTTTTCCATTAAAAATTCCTGCCCCGAAATTTCCAAAATCAATTCTTTGGACAACTCGTATTCATCGTTCAAAATGTTCCAAAAATCCGAAAATTTATCGCCTTTTTTCATGTAGGCTGTCAGCAGAAAATTTGATTTTATCATCGACATCATGCTGTTCTGCACCAAAGTACGGAAAAACGACGAGCGCTGATACAGTTCTTTCAACTCGTCAAGCCGACCTTCTTGCTTGATTTTCAAAATTCCCGACCCGAAACCGAAATATCCCGGCACGTTCTGTTTCGACTGACTCCACGAGCCGACGAAAGAAATTGCTTGCAAGTCGTTGAATTTTAAATGAGTGTTTTTATTTTTCGGAGAAGATTTGGTTTTGCCGTAATAGGGAACAGTGCTTCTTTCTTCCAGATACTGAATGAATTGCGGATGATTTTTCAATTTTTGATACTTTTGATAGCTCGCTTCCGAAAGTTCATCGAGCAAGGCTCTGTCCGATTTGGTCAAAATCAGGCGTTCGTTTTCAAAAACGCTGTTGGAAATTCCTGCGGTTATCAGCTGTTCAAAATTATGTTTTGATTGATTGACCGAACCATACAAAGAGGTAATTGTCTGCCCCTGAATGGTTAATTGGATTTGATTGGAAGCAATGGTCGCTCCTTGCGAAGCGTAGAACTGTCTTGTTTTTCCGCCTCCGCGCGCAGGAGGACCTCCGCGACCGTCAAAAAACAGGACTTCCATATTGTTCGTTTTGGAAAGTTGGGTCAGCCGTTCTTTTGCCTTGAAAATGCCCCAGTTGGCGCGTACATAGCCGCCGTCTTTTGTCCCGTCGGAAAAGCCGAGCATAATTGTCTGGCGGTTGTTGCGGCGGTTCAGGTGATTTTTGTACAGCGGCAGGTTGTAGAGTTGCTTCATCGTATCTTCCGCACTGTCCAATCCTTCAACGGTTTCAAACAGCGGAATAATATCGATATTGATGTCGTAGCTTTTGTACCCGCAAAACTCAAACAGCGCCAGCACTTCCAGCACACTGAAAATTGATGTAGAATTGCTGATGATGTACCGGTTGATTGATTGCTCGCCGTTTTCTTTTTGAATTTGTTTTAACTGTTTGATATTCCGAATAGTATCCTTGATGATTTCTTCCTCAAAATCTTCTTCCTTGATGAGAATGTTTGACTGGAACAGGACATAAAATTTATCTGTTTTGTCCATTTCATCGTAGGGTTTGTCGGAAAGATTATAGCGTTTCACAATCGCATTCATGATTTGATTGTGAATTTTGCTGTCCTGCCTGATGTCGAGCGAAGCAAAATGTGTCCGGAAAGTCATCACTTGACGAATGAGGCGGTCGAGTTCTTCGATGAAAATGGAATTATGCCTTTCAATCAAAACGGTACGGATTTCGTTCAGACCTTTTAAAATTTCCTCCGAATCAACGTGTTCTACTCCGAAAATGCTGTCGTAAATCAAATCGGACAAGGCTCGGAGTTTGTCGTACACACCTTTGAATGTCAGTCTTCGAGAGATTTTTTTCAAATCGTCATAATAACATTTCAAGATGTTAATCCTCAGATTCTCTGTTACTTGACGGGTAACTTCTGCCGTTACGAGCGGATTTCCATCGCGGTCGCCGCCCGTCCACAAACCGAGTTCCATGACGGGAATGAAATCTTTCTGCTCGTTGTAAAATTCCGAAAATAATTGTTCGTGAAGCTCGCCGACAGCCGGATAATAAACTTCTTTCAAATAATACATGATGCTGTGCGCCTCGTCAAGCGGAGTGAGTTTTTCTTCGCTGATAAACGTCGTTTTGCCGAGCTGGCAGAGCAAATGATCGACAACTGCGAGGTCATTGTTTTTGATGGCTTCCTCCAAATCAGCGATGATGCGCAGAACGGGGTTTGGGTAGAACTGTGTCGGGTGGGCAGTGAAAACTACGCGCACCTTGAAATCTTTGAGTTTTTGATAAACTTCGTTCAATTTTTTTTGTTGCTGCGCTACTTGGTACAGATTTTCGAGCGTGCCTTTTTGGTGGTGGACGGCGACAACCTTATCAAAAGAGGCTTCTTCGACGGAATCAAACAGAACAACTTCCCGCTCAATAAATTGAATGGTTTTGAATAGCCAGTCGCTTTTTTCTCTTTCGTCTTTGAGGCGGACATAGTCTTTTAAAAAATTTTCAATGATTTTTTTGGGATTTTCAGACTTGCCCAACGCCTTGATTCCCAGCTCGTACAAGAGTGGTATTAATGCTCCGAGACGGGTAATATCGTTATACGGAAGATGAGAAAACAAACTGTTATAAACGGTATATTTGTTTTCCACTTCCTGCTTGAAAAGTTTTGTGCCGGTACTTTTACTCATAATTTCATAAGTTTACTTTCCACAAATTTAAAAAACTTTGGGGAAGTTACGGTTATAACTGTGATTTTTTTAAGATTCTTGGTTTCAGTTGTTTTTTATTTCTTCCGATTTCATTTTTTACAAATATTTTTTCAATATCGCTTCTTCTTGTTTTGGGATTTCTGCAACTTCCTGTTCTAATGCAGCGATTTGTGTTTCTATTTTTTCGATTTCGGAAACGATTTTTTGCTGGGCGGAAAGGGGAGGAAGAGGGATTTCTAAATTTTCATAAAAAGCAATCGGTACACGGCGGTGTCCGCTTGCACCTGTCATGTTTTTTTCTGCCTCTACTCTAATTGATTTCCTATTGAGTAGTGTAAATAGATATTTTGTAATTATTTTATCATTATTTGCTCTGAAAACATGAAATTCAGAACTGCCTAATGCCAAACCGTTTGTAAGATTGGTTGCCAAAGCGCACTTGCCATTTTCCATACAAGGCGTGATTTTTGCAATAATAATATCGCTTTCTTTAAAATAGGTGTAACTACCTTTTTTTATTTCTCCAAAAGTTTTATCAATTCTATTTGCAATATAACCATTATTGCTGACAGAAGGCATATCAACGAATGAAATTAGTGTATTTATGTCTAAATTTGAAATTTCTGATTTTGACGGATTAGTAATTGCTAATTGCATTAATCTTTCTTTATCGTATTTTGAAATTACATTTAAACATAAATCTTCTATTTTTTCTTTGCCTTTTTCTATTTTTTCTTTGGCTATCTCCTCTTTCTTTTCCAACACCTCTATTTCGGAAACAATTTTTTGCTGGATTTCGAACGGAGGAAGGGGGATTTTTATCTTTACCAAAT
>JAITOO010000200.1 GCA_031289875.1 Flavobacteriaceae bacterium | reverse complement strand
AGGCCATAATATAAATCCCAAAAGCACTATCAAAAAAGCTTTTGTGGTAGATATCTTCATATTGGCAATCCAATAGGCAGGAACAAAAACCATCGCCGTTTTATGAGTAAGATAGGCAAAATACAGGCATATCAAAAATTTATACAGTTTTCGGTCTGCAATGTACCGAAAAGAAAATATACATAGGGCTGTTGCCATACCTTGCCTTATATGTCCCATATCTCCGGCAAAAAAACCGGGCATAAAAAAATATAACAGCGAAAACACAGGCAAGGGAGAATAATCCAGGAAGGTTTTACCTTTCAAAAAAATTGATATGCCTGCCCACACGAGTAAAAATACCGTAAAAGGAAGTCCTAAACCACCGCATAATTTGGAAATTATCACATAAGTAGGCTCTATACCCATTGAACTTTCAAAAACCCTATTCCATGGAACAAATTCATTAGATCCTATAAATAAGTCGAAATAAGGCCAGTAATCTGCGCCCTGCCCTACTCTGATGCCTGCTATAATGACCATGACTACGCACATCGCCACAAAGAACTGTTTCAGTCTTACGCCTGTGGTAAACTCTTTATAGCTTCCTATGGTCAGGATTAGCATGATTATATAATATACCGGATGCAGCATTCCTTATACTCTGATTATCTGTAATATATAATAAATTATTTTCTTATAACTCAACGAAAACAAATAATTTTCATCATATCTTGTCCATGTTAAAATGTCTTTTTTAGTTATATTTTCCGACCTTAACAACCTCCTTAACTCACTCATCATCTGTCGTTTAACTTCCCCATCTTTCACATAAGCGTAATAAGCCAGAAAACTGTAAAAACCTTGCAATATCACAAAATTTTTCCAATCTTGAATAAAATTTTTATATAAACTTTTTTCAAAATCCTTTTTCACTCTCGCTATGGCTTCGAACATATCCAAACCTTTAGTCGTGTAATTTCTTGTAATTGAGCCTGTTCTCTCAAAATATTGGTAGAAATACCTGTCTGTTTTAGCAACAGTCGAGGCTTTAAAAAACAATCTCGGAATGGTTGCAATATCCTCAAAATGAATCCCTTTGGGAAATTCAATTTCATCAAACAATTCACGCTTAAAAATTTTATTGCAGGCAAAACAGGACATCTCGCCGAAAACCGTAAAATCTTCTTTCAAAACAATCTTTTCAGGAAGCTGCGGAAGTTGGGGCAACTGCCTGAAAACCTGACCGTTTTCATCAACTTTTTGCAAATTGCAAAAAACGATTTCCGCCTTGTGTTTCTTTGCTAATTTATACATTTCCAACATCATGTCTTCACTTATCCAGTCATCGCTATCCACAAAGGCAAGATACTCGCCCTCAGCCGCTTGGACGCCCTCATTGCGGGCGTCGCTCAATCCGCCGTTTTCTTTAATTATAGATTTAACAAAAGAAAAACTTTCGGCATATTCATCAACAATTTGTTGGGAATTATCCGTTGAACCATCATTAACCAACACAATTTCAATATCTTTCATGGTTTGATTTACCAAAGAATCCAAGCATTTACGCAGATAGGGTTCCACATTATAAACTGGAACTATGACTGATATTTTGTAAGGCATCTATTATTAGTATTTGGCAAAGATACGCTTTTTTTCAAGTATTTATGTTCAAATAATCGACTGATTCCGCCCCTTTGTCGTTTACTTTGCACTGATTTCGTATTTTTTCATGTCGTCCCAAAATTCCGCATACGATTTTTCCACCACTTCGGGATTTTCAATTTCAAAAGGAAACAGCAATTTGAGCGGAGCAAAGCTCATCGCCATTCGATGGTCATTATATGTCTCAATAACAATATTTTCCGTTTTTTTTGCGAAAGATTTCAATTCAATGGACGAATCGGTGATTTCCACCCCTCCGCCCAATTTTTCTAATTCGTTCTTCAACGCCTGCAAACGGTCGGTTTCTTTGATTTTCAAGGTTTCCAATCCTGTGATTTTCATCGGGATTTGCAAGCCCAACGCTGTTGCAGATACCGTTTGCGCAATATCGGGACAGTCGTTCATGTCCAACTCAATGAACTTCGGACATCGAAAATCTGTATTTTTTTTCAAGGTGAGTTTTCCTCCGTCAAAAGAAGTTTCCACCCCGAAATATTTTCCGTAAATGTCTGATACTCTTTTATCTCCCTGCAAAGAATCTTCAAAAAGATACTGTATTTCAATTTCATAATTTCCCAAAGCACAAATTGAATAATGATACGAAGCCGACGACCAATCGCTCTCCACCGTAACTTGTTGTTTTTTAATGTCTTGGCAATGATGAATCGTTATTATATTATTTTCAAATTCCGTCTCAATTCCCATTTTTTTCAAGATTTGAAGTGTCATTTTGATATAAGGAAACGAGGTGAGTTTTCCTTCCAAAATTACCGACAAACCCTGCGGGAGTTTCGCTCCAATCAAGCATAACGCTGTGATATACTGGCTGCTGACATTTGATAAAAGTTTAACTTGATTTTGCTCTAATTTTTTTCCTTTGATTTGCAGCGGAGGAAAGCCTTCCTGCTCAAAGTATTGAATATCAGCGCCTAAACTCCGCAATGCATCAACCAAAATCCGAATCGGGCGTTCTTTCATTCGCGAAGAGCCTGTGAGAACGGTTTCCCGCCCGTCTTGAATGGAAAAATACGCTGTTAGAAAGCGCATCGCAGTTCCCGCATGGTGAATATCAATTTCCTTTCCCTGAGAAGACAACGCTTTGATTATCACAGAAGTATCTTGACTTTGTGAAATATTTTTTAATTGAATGGCATTGTCAAATAAAGCATTCAAAACCAGCAGACGGTTAGTAATACTCTTAGATCCTGAGAGAGAAACCGTTATCTTTTTCATTTCAGTTTTTCATTGTTTTGATGTCTTTCTTTGTCCCGCAACGTCTTCATTTTCATGTTGATTTGAAACGCCTGTTCCAAATCAACGCCCGTTTGGTTTGCCAAACAGACCGTTACGAAAATCACGTCCGCCAATTCCGCCCCCAAATCTTTGCCTTTGTCCGATTCCTTTTCCGACTGCTCTCCGTACCGCCTCGCAATGATTCTTGCCACCTCGCCGACTTCTTCCGTGAGCTGTGCCATGTTGGTCAATTCGTTGAAATAGCGCACTCCGTATTCTTTAATCCAGCCATCTACCTGTACCTGCGTTTCTTTTAAGGACATTTTTTAATTTTGGACAAAGATAATTATTTTATTGAGACTATCATATAGCTGAAAATCTATTTAAAAATAAGTTCAATTCTGATATTAAGCATAATTACATTTGTGAAATATTTTATTTAATTCATTGATACATAATAATTTATAAATAAATTAGCTGCTTGAATTATATCTTGAATCCTAAAAAACCCTGATAACCTTGTGTGAAATTTTACAACTCCTGCATAGCAACCATTCTGCTGAATTTTTCGGACTTTTCTTTTAGTTCTTGAAAATTTCCGCTTCCTGTGATTTTTCCTTCTTCCAAAAGGTGAATTTTATCTACATTTTTTATGGTGGAAAGGCGGTGGGCAATGATGACTATTGTGAATTTTCCCTGCAACATGTCAATACTTTGTTTGATGTGCTGTTCGGTTTCAGAATCCAGAGCGGAGGTCGCTTCGTCCATGATGAGCAAATCTACGTCCTTATAAAGTTCGCGCGCTATGGAAATTCGCTGTTTTTGTCCGCCGGAAACGAGAATTCCGCTGTGTCCCAGCATGGCGTCTCCTTTTTTATCAAGTCCGCCAACGAAATCATACATGGAAACCATATGCAGAACTCTGTGGAATTTCTCTAAATTTTCAGGTGTTTGGGGTTGCCAAAAAGTGATGTTATTAAAAACAGTATCGTTGAAAATTACAGGTTCTTGCGTAATGTAGCCGATTTTGCTTCGGTAAGAATCCAAGTTGGTTTCGTAAATATTTTTTCCATTAGTATAAACTCCGCCCAAATGTGGAAATTGCAAACCGCAGATCACATTTGCCAAAGTGGTTTTCCCTGCGCCGCTTTCGCCCACAAAAGCAACGGAAGAAAGTTTTGGAATATGAAAATTTATATCTTGCAGAACGACTTTGCTGTCGAATTGAACTTTTACATTTTTCACTTCAATATCGTCAATTTCTGTGATTTCATCGGAAAATTCAGGCTCTTTAAATTCTCTGAAATCTTCTAAAATATCATCTACAGATTCTATATTTGCAGATGTGGCAAGAAAATTGTTCCACGAACGCTGCACAGTAACCAAACAACCTAAACACCTATAAAACATTAGCAGACCGACCATCATGGAGGCAATACCCTGCTTGAAAATATAATATTCCATCAGCATAACTGCAGAAATCACAATGATAATCAGAGGTTCGCGCAAGCCTTCCGAAAGTGCATTTATTTTTGATTGGCGGAAATCAAGTTTATTGCCTTCCAAAATATTGGATATTAATTTTAAACGAAGAATATTGAAATAATTCGTTGCTTTCAGATATTTGAAATTTTGGATGGACTGAACGAGATTTCCCATGAAATTAAAACTCAACCTGACATTTTTTTTGGAGATTTCTTTAGTGATTTTATTGATATAATTATAAATAAAATTCGTAAGATAGCCTCCGATAACGACCAAAATAGAAAACTGCCAATTCAGCGTAACCGCCATAAACAAATAGGCGAATATCATGATAATATCTTGAAAAACATAGAAATAAAAGGTCATCGCATTACCTATTCTATCAACGCTTGTCGTCATGTCACTTTGAATGCGACCGATATCAAAGTGCGTAAAACCCTCGTAGCTTAGTTTTCCGAAATTGTTTATCAACTTTATTCTGATATTTCGGATAGCAAGCCTTCGGATATAGCCGAAATAAACAATTCTGATGTAATAGAAAAAACCTTTTACCAAAAAGACAGATACCATCATAGCCAAGCAGATAGCCAGATTCAGCACGATGCCGTATGCGTTCATCTTATCTATCACAAATTGCATTTCCCCAAGCGACCCGCCTGCTTCAGTGCCTGTTGCCAAAGCCAAAAGAGGCACAAACAAAGTGATACCTATGGCGTCCAAAAAACCAATAAGAAAATTTAAAAATAAGTACGTAAATATATGATTACCAATGAATTGATAAAAATATTTAAAATACCCTAACGAAAATTTTGGCGTCTTTTCTTTTTGATTCTTCTTTTGAGACATTTTTCTATTTAAATCAACCCTTCCAAATAAGTTCCATAGCCGCTTTTTCCGTATTTTTCGGCAGAAACCAGAAGTTGTTCTTTATTGATGAATCCTTTTTTATAGGCAATTTCTTCAATGCACGAAATTTTGAAGCCCTGCCGTTTTTCCAAAACTTTTACAAATTCCGATGCGTCGTGTAAAGAATCGAAAGTTCCCGTGTCCAACCAAGCCGTTCCGCGCGACATCACGCCGACTTCCAATTGCCCTTTTTCGAGATAAATTTTGTTAATATCCGTAATTTCCAATTCACCTCTGGGCGAAGGTTTCAGGTTTTTGGCATATTCCACCACAGAATTATCGTAAAAATACAATCCGGGAACAGCATAATTGGATTTTGGATTTTCGGGTTTTTCTTCGATGGAAATGGCTTTGTAGTTTTCGTCAAATTCCACCACGCCGTATCTTTCGGGGTCGGAAACGGGGTAAGCGAAAACACAGCCGCCTTTTACATTGACTTTGCTTTCCAATAATTGAGGAAGCCCGTTTCCGTAGAAAATATTATCGCCCAAAACGAGCGCTACGGAATCTTTCCCGATGAAATCTTCGCCCAAAATAAACGCCTGCGCCAAGCCGTCCGGACGGGGCTGAACTTTATATTCAAAGCGGCACCCGACCTGCGACCCGCTTCCTAAAAGTTTTTTGAAAGCCTCTTGGTCTTGCGGCGTGGTAATGATTAAAATTTCCCGAATCCCCGAAAACATAAGGATTGAGAGCGGATAATAAATCATGGGTTTATCGTAAACCGGCATTAGCTGCTTGCTTACCGAGATTGTTAAAGGGTAAAGTCTTGTGCCCGAACCGCCTGCAAGTATTATTCCTTTCATTGTCTATTGGTTAAGTAGTTGATTGATTGAGTTTTGAAATGTCCATTAATTATATTGTTTTTCGTAATATTTTTGATACTCTCCGCTGGTTACATTTTTCAGCCATTCCTGATTTTCCAAATACCAGTCAATCGTTTTTGCCAAGCCTTCTTCAAAAGTTACGGAAGGTTTCCAGCCAAGTTCCTTGTTGATTTTCGTTGCATCTATTGCATAGCGCAAATCGTGTCCCGGACGGTCTTTCACGAAGGTAATGAGTTTTTCGCTATCTCCTTCGGAACCGCCAAGTTTCTTGTCCATCAATCTGCACAAAAGTTTAACCAAGTCTATATTTTTCCACTCGTTAAAGCCGCCTACGTTGTAGTTTTTGCCATTTTCTCCTTCGTGGAAAACGAGGTCTATCGCTTTGGCGTGGTCGATGACGAAAAGCCAATCGCGCGTATAATTTCCGTCCCCATAAACAGGCAACGCATTATGGTTAAGAATATTATAAATCATCAGCGGAATGAGTTTTTCGGGAAAATGATTGGGTCCGTAATTATTTGAACAATTTGTAATGACAAACGGCAGCCCGAAAGTGTCGCCGTAAGCGCGTACAAAATGGTCGGAAGCTGCTTTGGAAGCAGAATACGGCGAATGTGGGTCGTATTTTGTTTCTTCGGTGAAAAATCCTGTTGCGCCAAGCGAACCGAAAACTTCGTCAGTGGAAACATGGTGAAAACGCTTGCCTTCAAAATTTCCGTTCCAAAGGCTTTTTGCTGCATTCAGCAGATTTGCCGTGCCGAGAACGTTGGTTTTTACAAAATCTAAAGGCGAGGAAATCGACCTGTCCACATGAGATTCCGCCGCCAAATGAATCACTCCGTCGGGCTGGTATTTTTGGAAAATTTCATTGATTTTATTTTCGTCTGTAATGTCTGCCTTTTCAAAATGGTAATTCGGTTTGTTTTCGATGTCTTTCAGGTTTTCGAGATTTCCTGCATAAGTTAGTGCATCGAGGTTAATAATTTGATAATCAGTATATTTTATCGAAAATTCCCGAACAACGTGCGACCCGATAAATCCTGCGCCGCCTGTTATGATGATTGTTTTTTTCATAAATTCAGTTCCTGATTACTCATCGTTTTTCGCCCGATAGACTTGTAGAAAAATCCGTGAGAAGCGACTTCGTCCGTATCGTAGAGGTTTCGTCCGTCAAAAATGGCTTTGTTTTTCATTTTCTTTTCCAAAATATGGAAATGGGGACTTCTAAATTCGCCCCACTCGGTTGCAATAATAAGTGCATCAGCATCTTGCACGCAATCGTACATGTTTTCGGCATAAGAAATCTTGCCGCCTAAAAGTTTTTTCACGTTGTTTGCTGCAATGGAGTCGTACGCCGTAACGGTTGCGCCCGCATTCAGCAGTTTATCAATGATTTCCAGCGATGAAGCCTCGCGAATATCGTCGGTGTTTTCCTTGAAAGCCAGCCCCCACAAAGCGATATGTTTTCCCCTCAGTCCACCGAGATATTTTTCTACTTCAGGAACTAAAATCGTCTTTTGATTTTGATTGACTTCCTCTACGGAATTTAAAATTTCAAAGTCAAAACCCACTTCTTTCCCACTCTTTATCAGAGCTTTAACGTCTTTCGGAAAACAACTTCCGCCGTAACCGATTCCGGGAAACAAAAAACGGTTTCCAATTCTCTCGTCTGACCCCATTCCCAAGCGAACTTTATCGACATTTGCGCCGACTTTTTCGCAGTAATTGGCAACTTCATTCATAAAAGTGATTTTCGTAGCTAGAAAAGAATTTGACGCATATTTAGTTAATTCTGAGGACTTTTCGTCCATTTCGATAAGTCTGATGCCTGCATTTATCAAAGGCTGGTACACTTTCCTCATAATCTCGAAAGCCTTTTGAGAAGACGCTCCGACGATGATTCTTTCGGGTTTCATAAAGTCTTCGACGGCGTAGCCTTCGCGCAGAAATTCAGGATTGGAAACCACGTCAAAAGGCACATCAGTTTTGGATTTGACCAGACTTTTCACCCTTTCGGAAGTGCCGACAGGAACGGTACTTTTGTTCACAATCACGGTATAATCTGTCATCAACTCCCCGATTTGTCCGGCAACCGACAGAACGTAAGACAAATCCGCCGAGCCGTCTTCGCCCGGAGGCGTCGGTAACGCCAAAAAAATGACGTGTGATTTTGTGATGACTTCGCTCAATTTGGAAGTGAAAACCAATCTCCCGCCCTTGATATTCCGTAAAAAAACTTCTTCCAACTGAGGTTCGTAAATGGGAACTTGCCCATTTTGCATCATTTTTACTTTTTCTTCATTTATATCGACACAATATACAGTGTGTCCCAAGTCTGCCAGACACGTTCCGGAAACCAGCCCTACATAACCTGTGCCTACGATTGTAATGTTCATTTTTTCTCTGCAAAATTAATGTACAAAGATACGATTTATTTTTAAGTTACCGGATTAGGTTTCTTTGAAGGCGTTTTTTGAGTTGAACGGACTGGATTCTAATTAATTGTGCGAACAACAACAACCCAATTTGACACCTACGTGGGGCTCATCTGCTTTCTAAAAATCTTTTTTGCATCAGTAAAATATTATGCACCTTTTTTTCGTTTTAATTAAAAATGACATAAACTTGAATATTATGAAAAAAATATCTTTTTTGTCGGCAATGCTGGCAGTGATTTTTGCACTATATACGTACAACACGAAATCGCAAACCATAGTAGATGAGCAAACTACATCTCAACAAACAAACAATATCCCTGCGAAGGACAGTACCAAAATTCAAGTTGCCCTGTTGCTGGACACTTCCAACAGTATGGACGGGCTGATTGACCAAGCCAAATCGCGGCTGTGGGACATTGTGAATACGCTGACCACACTGAAATACAAAGGTGTAACGCCGAGTATCGAAATCTCGCTTTATGAATACGGTAACGATGGTTTGTCGAAAGCAGAAAATTTTATTCGTCAGGTTACGCCAATGAACAATGACCTTGATTTACTGTCCGAAAAACTCTTTGCACTGCGCACCAACGGCGGTTTGGAATATTGCGGGGCGGTTATTCAACGCGCGGTGAGCGACATTGATTGGGGAACGCAGGAGTCGGATATGAAACTGATTTATATTGCAGGAAACGAAGAATTTAATCAGGGCGGTGTTTCGTACAAAGAATCTGTTGCTGCTGCTTTGGGCAAAGGTATTTATGTGAATACGATTTACTGTGGAAACCGCGAGCTGGGCATCAGCGAACTGTGGCAAGACGGCGCTACGCGCGGCGAGGGCAAATATTTTAACATTGACAGTGATGCCAAAATACGCTATATTGTAACGCCCTACGATGACCGAATTGACGCGTGCAACACCATACTGAACAACACCTACATCGGTTATGGCGTACTTGCAGAAGAAAGAACAGCCAATCAAGCAGCACAAGATAGTAATGCCGGAAGCATTTCAAAAGAAAACAAAGTGAGCCGTGCAATAAGCAAATCGAAAGCCGTTTATAAAAACGACTCATGGGATTTGGTGGATAAATACGAAAAAGATAAAAATGCCATCAAAAATTTAAAAGAGAGCGAGATGCCGAAAGAATACAAAGGCAAATCGAAAGTCGAAATCGAAGCGATTGTGAAAGAAAAGCAAGCCGAGCGCAGCAAAATTCAAAGCGAAATCAGCGAACTTGCCAAACAACGCCAAGCCTACATTGATGCCGAAATGAAGAAAACAGACACCGACACCGGCGCAGACGATTTGGGCAAAGCCATTAACTCGTCAATCATTGCTTTCTCAAAAACGAAAGGGTATGAAATAGCGGAATAAAATTTGGGCTTAGTAAATTTGCATAGATATTTTATTTCTTTAGCCATCAATTAAAAGCAAAGAATAAGTCATCATTTCAACACTTTTAGAATAACACTTTTTTACGCCTGAAACGTGCAAGAAAATATCTGATTTGTCCATTGTAACTTTCTAATGGTATAGTTTTCTTTTTTCTTGCTTTCGCCTTTCGGGTTGCGTCCAACTCCCTTCATTACGTCTGAAAACAGCCTGATATTTGTCGAATCAAATGCGTAAAATTCTTCAAAACTTACACCCTCTTTTCGTCTCGCTTTTTTTCAGCTGACCGACTAATTTTTTCTCGCTATCTTTGCCCTTGTCGTCTTTTTATTGTTTGCACAACAAAGGTACGACAAGGGGTGATACCTCTATGGAAAACGCCCTTTTTTTTAATATTTTACTCGATCAGTAGTGATATTAAATAATTTTTTTTATTTAAATTATTTATATTATTTATAATTCATACCTTTAAGCCCTAAAAAATAAAAGTATGAGCAACGACGAAGAAATTTTCGGCAAAAGACCCAAACAATATTTTGAAGTCGGAGAAAAATATTCCCCTACTTTCAAG
>JAITOO010000056.1 GCA_031289875.1 Flavobacteriaceae bacterium | reverse complement strand
ATTCATCATTCCTTCTTACCTGCTTTTGTAGGCGCTAAACCCTATCATGCTGCATTCCAGAGGGGGGTAAAATTGATAGGTGCAACCAGTCATTATGTAACTACGGAATTAGATGCCGGACCGATTATCGACCAAGATATCACTCGTATTTCGCATAAAGATACCATAGAAGACCTTGTGCGCAAAGGGCAAGATTTGGAGAAAATCGTCTTATCCCGCGGAGTAGAAAAACATATCCAACGGAAAGTTTTGACATACAAAAACAAGACAGTTGTATTTAACTAAGCGGTTAAATTTTGTATCTCCATGATTTCACGCTTTTGATGTCAATTGTGTGATTTTTTTCACGTAATCGGCATTACTTTCTGCAAAAGTATATATTATAAATGATACTACAAAAGAAAAGCCGGCTTTTTCAACAGCGCAGAAACGGCATTTCCTGTGTGATGCAAAATACTTTTTTGTGTCTTTTCTCTGTGAAAAAAGTGTTTTTTCATTGCATGTGCTTGTAAATCCGCAGATTTTCTTGTAAATTTGCGTGAATTTCAAAAAGATATTTTCATGAGTCGTATAACTTCTTTCCAACAGACAGGCGAACAGACTCAGGCTGTTCATGCAGGGGAAAATCCCGATCCGGTAACAAATGCTTCATCTCCCAATATCGTCATGTCCACCACGTATGTGGTAGATGCGGATACAACTTTTTCAGTAGAGGGACTGGAAGAGAACGACCAATGGATTTACACACGCTGGGGAAATCCTACCGTGCATCAATTGGAAGAAAAACTTGCTGTGTTGGAAGAAGCCGAGACGGCGATAGCCTTTGCCAGCGGAATGGGAGCGATTACCGCTCTGTTCTTCCATCTACTCAAAGCCGGCGACCATGCAGTGGTAAGCGATGTGGCTTACGCCGCCCTTTCGGAAATGACAAATGAGTTAATACCCAATTTGCATGTGGAAATAACGAAGGTGGATACGTCTGATTTGGAAGCGGTACAAGCAGCGTTGAAACCTCATACTAAATTGATATATGTAGAAACGCCCTGTAACCCGATTTTGCGGCTTACAGATATTGCCGCAATTGCAACCATAGCTCACGGTACAGGAGCTAAATTAGCTGTCGATTCTACGTTTGCTACGCCTGCGGCTACCAAACCTTTATCGTTAGGCGCCGATTTTGTGATTCATTCGCTGACCAAATACTTGGGCGGTCATGGTGATGCGTTGGGAGGTGTGATTTTGGGCAAGAAAGCCGACCTGACTCCCTTGCGCAAGAAGACAGCCATTCGTTTAGGCGGATCGTTAAGCCCTTTCAACGCATGGCTTATCATGCGCGGGATAGCTACCTTTCCTATCCGTATGCGCGTGCATCAGGAAAATGCGTTGAAAGTTGCCGCGTGGCTGGAACAACATCCGAAAGTGAAGCGGGTAATTTATCCGGGGCTACCCTCGCATCCGCAACACGAACTGGCTAAACGGCAGATGAAAAACTTCTCCGGCATCCTTACATTTCAGGTAGAAGACGGTCAGGCTGTAGCACGGCGATTAGCCGAAAAGTTACAAATTATACACTATGCCGTATCGCTGGGACACCACCGGTCGTTAATATTTTACCTGCACACGGAAGATTTGCTGCAAACTACCTTTAAATTTGCCACTCCTGCTCAATTGTCTTCTTGGAGTGCCTTTGCCGGCGACGGCATTTTCCGCCTCTCCGTTGGATTAGAAGATGCTGCCGACCTCATCATTGACCTGCAACAGGCACTGGAGGACTAATCCGTCTAATTGTTTGTACCACAGATAATTTTTGTATCTTTGTTGCAGTTTTGGTGATGACATTTCCGATTCTTCGGAAACTCATTGAAAAGGGAATCATGTGCAAATCCTGAACAGACCCGCTACTGTAAACTCTTATTTAATTAAGAATTGAAGAAAGTCTTTGAACAAAGTTTAATCCACTGTCTCACAAAGGGGCGGGAAAGAAGTTTCAAAGAAGGAGCAAGTCAGAAGACCTGCCGGAATACAGGTTTAAAGATTTCGAGGAATAAAGATTGAGACATACAACGCAGACCGACAGTTTCGCAATCCGATTTCCTGCAAGTTTATCTCAAACGCTATTTCAGTTTCCTGCACGAAATTTATCGGATTAAATAATTGACAATATGAAGACAATAATATTCATTGAAGATAACAATAAAAAAAAAGGATAGAACCGGCGAAAAATTTGCGAGATACAATCAGTAATTAATAACTGAAAAATCATGACATATACAGACACATTTAATTATCTGAGAAAAGTTGAGAACTATACCGACAACGAGATTGATATTGGGAATAATCTTGTCATCAGGAATTTCACTTTTGAATCGAACTATCAATTCCTGTTGCCCGGAGGTTCGGGAAACAATGATAACTACGAATATATTTCCGGCATTCTTAAAGATTACGAACCGGACGTAATTCAGGAAATGTTGAACAAAAAGGATGCTGAAATACAGGAAAATATCACCTTTCGTTATCATATTGTCATGCCGAAAAACGAAGTTAAAACGAAAAAGATTATACTTCTGTTTCACGGATTCAACGAAAAAAACTGGAGTAAATACCTGCCATGGGCAACTTGCCTTGCCGAAAAGACAGGCAAATCAGTTGTGATGTTTCCCCTTGCGTTTCACATGAATCGGGCGCCGGCGATATGGAGCAATTCGCGGGAAATGTACAATGTCAGCAATCGGCGAAAGGCTCGCCATCCTCATGTGATTGGCTCCAGCCTGTCCAACGTGGCAATTAGCACCCGCCTGCATAATAAGCCGCAGCGTTTCGTCTGGTCGGGCTTGCAGTCGTACTACGATATCATTGATTTTGTCAAAAACGTGAAAGAAGGGCTGCATCCCGTCATCAGCAAAGACGCTTCCATTGATTTTTTTTCGTATTCAATCGGCACTTTCCTTGGCGAAATACTGATGATGTCAAACAAAGACGGCTACTTTTCCGACTCCAAATATGCCACCTTTTGCGGGGGAGCGGTATTCAACCGCATGTCTCCGGTATCCAAATTTATCCTCGACAGCGAAGCCAATGTAAGTTTGTATTCCTACGTGGTGGAACATCTGGAAAGTCACATAAAACGCAACGAAGTGCTGCGCCATTATTTACATACGTCACCCGAAGGGGCATATTTCAGGTGCATGCTCAACTATAAGGTTTTAACTCAGCAACGGGAAGATATTTTCCGTAAAATGAGCGGGCGATTTTATGCTATTGCTTTGGAAAAAGACGAGATTGTGCCTGCGTATGAAGTCATAAATACACTGCAAGGTTCGCGGCGCGATATTCCCATAAAAGTAGATATATTGGACTATCCATACGATTACATACATGAAAACCCGTTCCCTGTTTTAAACGAAACAGCCCATGAAGTAGATAGACAATTCCAACTGACATTCGATAAATTCTGTGATTTTCTAGGATAAAACTATTGCGATTGTTAATTACAACATTTATTCATTACGCAACACCCATTGACAGTAATTCGTCCCTGAATTGCTGCAACAGCGTAGATTTTCCGCAACGCCTAACTCCAGAAATAATAAAATAAATTATAACAGATGACAAAAAATCCCATAGGGATTATCGCTCGGTAGAATGTAAATACCACGCCAACTCGGCAGTCCGTTAGGACTGCCTCCAACAAAAGCAGAGGTCGCAAACCTACGGATTGCAATACGAAAGCCGGTTCATTTTTCTACCAAGCGATGCAAACCTAACGGCTTGCCCTTAGAGATAAAAACAATCTTAGCGTATGTTACTAAAAGAAGAATTTTAAGGAGGACTAATTAATTTCTAATGAAACGGTTATTTCAACAGGCTCTTACAAACATGGTTCTGATTGTCAATTTTAGTCTGTGTAATAATTGGGATTGATATTAATTTGTGTAAAAAAAAACACAAATATTTATTAAATAAATGTTAAAAATTAAGGATAAGTATATACCTTTGTTGGAAAATTAGTATGAAGATAAACAAAAAATTCTTAGGATTTGCGTTTCTACTTGTTGGCTCGATGTTATGGGCGCAAGTGAAAACGGTTACAGGGACAGTTACCGACAGCAAAGGTGACCCGCAACGTGATGCATTGGTAACTGTACAAGGAACAGGAATTAAGGTTTACACCGACGCAAACGGACAGTTTACAGTGCAAGCCGAGAAAGGACAAACGATTAAAGTAGAGTCTTTGGACGAGCAGACGAACAGTTTTGTGGTCGGAGACCAAGTTTCTTATGTGGTTTCTGTAAAGTCTCAGGGTGTGAGTGATTTGGATGAGGTAATTGTAGTAGGATATAGCCGTATCAATCGCCAAGATTTTGTTGGAACAGCTGATAAGGTAGATATTACCTCTGTTGGTAACAAGAGCGTATCGACAGTTTCTCAAGCTTTATCCGGAGAAATTGCCGGTGTTAGAGTTATTAATACATCGGGACAGCCCGGTACAGATGCTACCATACGTATTAGAGGTTTCTCTTCTGCAAACGGAGATAGATCCCCTTTATATGTTCTTGATGGGGCACCTTATTCCGGAAATATTTCTGCGATAAATCCGGAAGATATAGGCAGTTTGGTAATATTAAAAGATGCTACTGCGACGGCTATATATGGTGCAAGAGGGGCTAATGGAGTGGTTTTAATTACTACAAAAAGAGGAAATTCAAGAAAGCCGCTGGTTCAAATAGAGTCTAAAATAGGTGTAAATGTTAGTTTACTTCCTCGTTACAGTACTATTAAGTCTCCGGAGAGTTATATTGAACTTAGCTGGGAAGCTTTGAAAAATCAGGGATATTTTAATGGAGTTGCCGATCCGGTTGCCTATGCAAATCAATATTTATTTTCCACAAGAGGTATAAGGACACAATACAATATGTGGAATGTTGCTAATGCTTCAGAATTGATTGATCCGGTAACAGGAAAAGTAAGAGAAGGAGTTACAAGAAAATATGACCCTGAAAATTGGGAGGATTACGCCTTTCAATCTGCGATAAGAACTGAAAACAACTTTTCTATCAGTGGTGGGGAAGGCAAATTCAATTATTATACGAATCTAGGATATTTGAAAGATGAAGGATACAGTATTAACTCCCAGTTTGAAAGATATTCCGGTCGTTTGAATTTAGATTATCAGCCAAAAGATTGGTTGAAAGGTGAATTCAATATTGGATATGCTCATACAAAATCTAAAAATAATGGACAAACTGACGACTCCGGTAGTATTTTTTGGTTTGTAGATAACATCCCATCTATTTATCCTTTATTTTCAAGAGATGCTGACGGAAATAAAATTTTGGACACTTATTACGACGGTTATAAATTTGATTACGGAACCGGACGTGGATTTGGAGCTTTAACCAATGCGATTGCAGATGCCACCTATGGAACTAATAATTATTTCAAGCATGAAATAAATTCCAATTTCTTTTTGGAAGCAAAAATATTTGATTTTTTAAAGTTTGAAACACGTTTGTCGGGGCAATATTCAAATAGGAGTAGAGATGTGCTTGATAGTCCTTATTATGGTAGCTCTGCTTCAGAAGGAGGAAGCATTTATAAGACCAAGTTAGAAAATTTTGCATGGACATTTTTGCAGTTGTTAAGATTTAATAAAAGATACGGAAAGCATGGGGTAGAAGCTTTTGTAGCACATGAGACCAATTCAGAAATACAACAATATCTTTCCGCTTATAAAACAGGCTTAATTAGACCTGAAGTTCCTGAATTTAACAATGCTATTAATAGTATTACAAGTTCCTCTTATAAACTTGATTATATGTTGGAGAGTTATTTTGCTCAGATTAACTACGATTATGATAACAAGTATTTGGCATCATTTACCGTTAGAAGAGATGGCTCATCACGTTACCTTTATAGTAACGATAAATGGGGAACATTTGCGTCAGTAGGTTTAGGCTGGGTGCTTTCCAAAGAAAACTTTCTGCAGGGAAATAATTTCTTTAAATATTTGAAACTTAAGGCAAGTTATGGGACTAATGGAAGCCAGGCGCTTTTCGTTCCTAGTAATGCGGTTTCAGGTACAGAATATTATTATCCGGGATATCCTGAATATAACTATGGTAATTTCTCCGGACTTATTGCTACACCGTATGTTAGACATGGTAGTCCCTACTTGACTTGGGAAACTGTCCGTAAAACGCAAGGGGGAATTGAATTTTCATTGTTTAAAACAAGTGTAATTGAAGGTACAATAGACCTGTATCATGATAAAACTTATGATTTGATTTTTGACAACAGACTTGCCCCTTCTACAGGAGATGCTGTTAAAAAAGTAAATGGAGGCGCCTTGGTCAATAAAGGTCTTGAATTTAATTTAATAGGACACATCATTAAAAAGAATGATTTCTACTTTGATTTGAGCATTAATGGCGAGTTTTTGAAAAACAAATTGACACAGATGCCAATAGATGATGCTACAGGTGAACGAAAAATCATTGACCTTTCAGAAGCAGGTTTCGGTAGAGCAAAAGGAAAGTCTCTTTATGATTTTTATATGAGAGAATGGGCAGGTGTAAATCCTGAGACAGGAGCAGCACAATGGTATGTGAATTATGTGGATACAAATAAAAATGGACAATATGATGCAGATGAGCATATTTCTTCACTTTATGACTATCAGAAACAAAATCCTGATGCTGTCATTGAAGAAGGAATAACAGAAGTTTATGCAGATGCAACGCAGAGGTTTGTCAATAAATCTGCTATACCGGACATTAGAGGCGCAGTTAATCTTTTGGTCGGATACAAAGGATTCAGTCTTAGCGTTCAAATGTTGTATTCGATAGGTGGATATTCATACGATTATACCTATGCAGGATTGATGAGCAATCAACAAGTAGGAGGAAATAATTGGGCAACAGACATCTACGACAGATGGCAACAGCCGGGCGATATTACTAACGTTCCTAGATTGACCTCTAACAGAACAGGTGATACGAGCTATAATACACGTTCCACCCGTTTTTTGACAAAATCCGATTATTTTCTGTTAAATAACGTAACTCTTGGGTACAGCATGCCTAAACCTTTATTAACAGGACTTGGGGTTGAATTTTTGCAATTTACATTATCCGGAGATAATTTGTGGATTCACTCTAAAAGAAAAGGTTTTAATCCGTCAACGGCAGAAACCGGTGCGTCAGATACATACCGGTATACACCGCTGTCTACATTTACGTTTGGAGTAAAAGTTGGTTTATAGGTTTAATTAATACAAATTTCAAAAAAATGAAAAGAATATTTAAATATTTAACAATAGTAGCGCTTTCATTAGTGGCAATTTCATGCCAAGATGAATTTTTGGAGACATCACCAACAGAGACAATTTCCAATCCTTCAACAGAACAGAAATTGTATGGTATTTACGTAATGATGATTAACACAGGTACAGGTGGAACAAATCTTGATCATGACGATTTCGGACAAAAAGGCTATGACATTTATACGGACATGTTGTCTTCTGATATGGTTTTGGCGGCAAGCACCTATGGCTGGTATGCACGCTTATGTAATTTGTCAGATCCGGTTAATAATACTACAAATACGTGTTATAAGCCATGGAGGTACTATTATAGAGTTATTGCTGCCGCTAATGATGTAATAGCAGATTTAGGCGGTAATGATGCAGTACTTGAATCTCAGGAAGATAAATATATTATGGGACAAGCCAAAGCTCTGCGAGCCTATGCGTATTTTTACCTGCTGCAGTTATATGTGAAAAGTTATAGTCCGGATGAAGATGCAATACCTGTATATACAGCACCTTTGATACCTGCACAGCCAAAATCCACACAAAGTGTAGTCTATAACCAAATTATCAAAGACCTTACCGAGTCAATAGATTTATTGGAAGGATTTAGTAGAGCCAATAAAGGTATGATAAATAAATACGTGGCAGAAGGATTGTTGGCATATACCTATGCTGCTATTGGAGATTATGCAAATGCAGCTCAGAGATCTAAAAATATTATTGACGGAGGAGGGTTTCCTATTACAACCAAAGCAGCGGCAGTAGGAGGAGGCTTTAATGATTTAGCTACACCAAGTTGGATGTGGGGCTTTGACCTTACTACTGAAAATGGATTAGATTTAGTAAGTTGGTGGGGACAAGTAGATTTATATACTTATAGTTATGCTTGGGCTGGAGACCCTAAAACAATGGATGATGGGTTGTATAATTCTATGAGAACTGATGATGTTAGAAGAGGACAATTTGAGGATATTTATGGCATAGAACATTGGCCTACTAATAAATTTTTTGCGCCTGATAAACCTGAAGAAGGAGGACAGAGAACCATTACCACAGATTACGTTTTTATGAGAGTAGATGAGTTCTATTTGTTGTATGCAGAATCGCTTGCAAAATCAGGACAAGAAGGTACAGCAAAAACGATTCTTAAAGATTACTTACAGAACAGATTAGGTGATGTTTCATATATAGATGCTTTATCCGGAGTTGCATTGCAAAATGAAATTTATCTTCAAACGAGAATTGAATTTTGGGGAGAAGGAAAAAGTTATTTAGCTATGAAAAGAAATAAAGCAACTATTACAAGAGGTCTTAATCATTTATGGTTTCAAGGAACCTCATTTAGTTATGATGATAATAGATTGACTTTAGCTATTCCTCAAGAAGAAATATTAAATAATCCTCACTTTTAGGGAAACTCTAATTAATAAAAAAACCTGCGTTTTCCGCAGGTTTTTTTATTTCCCAAAAAACAACAAATCAAGACGGACGGTTTTTTATTAACCACTAACTCCGCATAAAAACACATAACAAGCAATCTAAAGCATTGAAAATAAATAAATTACAAAAAAAAACATTCGATGTTGTGTGAAATTTAGAAATACAGAATATTTGAGAGAATAAAAAAATCATATAACATACGGATTTACATATAAACAAAGACGTATTACATATTTGGTAGCGGAGTTAAAGTTTGAATCCTAACGGATTCATTCCATCTGTTATAGGTTATTTTTTCATTTTATTGAGCCAAATCAGCGTGCCTGTAACAAGCAGAGAAGTCCCGATGAGACAGGCGAGAAAATACAGAATTTCGGAAAATGTTCTTTTTATTCTCTAAAACTCGTTGCTGAACTGCTGTAACATACGAATATCGTTTTCCGTAAATACTCGTATATCGCCGATTTGGTGCATCAGCATTACAATCCGTTCAATACCCATTCCGAAAGCGAAACCACTGTATTTTTCAGGGTCTATGTTTACGTTTGTCAGCACGTTAGGATCTACCATTCCGCAACCCAAAATTTCCAGCCAGCCCGTGCCTTTGGTGATGCGGTAATCGGTTTCGGTTTCCAGCCCCCAATACACATCGACCTCTGCGCTCGGCTCTGTGAACGGAAAGTACGACGGTCTCATACGGATTTCCGACTTCCCGAACAGTTCAGAAGTGAAATATTGCAAAGTATGTTTCAAATCGGCAAAAGAAACCTGCGTGTCAATGTACAGTCCCTCAATCTGATGGAACATACAATGTGAACGCGCCGAAATATCTTCGTTTCTATAAACCCTTCCGGGAGCTAAAATGCGGATGGGAGGACGGTGTTCTTCCATATATCTGATTTGCACCGACGAAGTGTGCGTGCGCAGTACCTTGTCGGGATGTTTTTCTATGAAAAACGTGTCCTGCATATCGCGCGCCGGATGAAACTCAGACATATTCAAAGCCGTGAAATTGTGCCAATCGTCTTCGATTTCGGGACCGTCGGCAACGGAAAATCCAATTTTTTTGAAAATATTAATGATTTTGTTTCGCACAACATTGATAGGGTGTCGGCTTCCCAAATTGAGCGGGATTCCCGAACGGGTAAGGTCTAAGCCCGAATCGGAGGAAATTTGGCTGGAAACAGATTCTTTCATCGCTTCAATCTTCTGAGTAACAGATTGTTTTAAATTATTAATCTGCTGTCCGAACTCTTTTTTCTGTTCATTGGGAACTTCCTTGAATTTAGCAAACAAATCGTTCAAAATGCCCTTTTTTCCCAAATATTTAATTCGGAATTGTTCAATTTCTTCGGGTTTTGAGGAAGCAAAAATTTCAACTTCCAGTGCATATTTTTTAATATTTTCAAACATCTAAAAATTAGATTTTATTTTATATGCAAAGATACAAAAAACCGCCTGATTTTAACAATTTGCCGCAAGATTGAAAATTACGTACGCAGTACACATGATTTTGATGGAAGAAACAGTTTTTATTTTGTTCAAAGGACAAAAAGTTTTGTAATTCGCTAAAAAATTGTACTTTTGTTTTGAAAGCAAATCAACTTTGTTGCTTCCCGCAAGGGAAGAGGAAAGTCCGGACACCGCGGGATTATCGCAGCGGGTAACGCCCGTCCGCCGTGAGGCGAGGACAAGTGCAACAGAAAGCAAGTACAATTCGGTTGTAGTGAAATCAGGTAAACTCTGCGAGGTGCAATGCCATGTATATCGGCTGGTAAGGGGAATCCGCCCGATGCCGAGGGGTAGGCAGTTAGAGGCAAGGAGCAATTTTTGCCCAAGACAAATAACAAGGCTTTTCAGCAATGAAAATGACAGAATCCGGCTTATTGATTTGCTTTTTTTCTTTTTCAGGCGAAAAAATCGCCGTTTTTTTCTAAAATTTTTCCAAAAACCGCTTGCAGTTCCTCCAAAGTCGAGGCGGAGAGTAACAGGGTTTTATATCCTTTGAAATTCGGAATTCCTTTAAAATAGTTGGAGTAATGTTGGCGCATTTCCAAAATTCCCACACGTTCGCCTTTCCATTCTATCGACCGGACAGCGTGTTTTTGCACTGCTTCAACCCGCTGTTGCAGAGTGGGTTTGGGCAGGAGTTTTCCTGTTTTAAAAAAGTGTTTTATTTCTTCAAAAATCCATGGATAGCCGATAGCTGCACGTCCAATCATAATGCCGTCCACTCCGTATTTTTCCTTGTATTCTTTGGCTTTTTGCGGAGAATCAATGTCGCCGTTGCCGAAAATCGGGATTTGGATTCTCGGATTTTCCTTAATCCGCGCAATGTGCGACCAGTCGGAATGACCTTTGTACATTTGCGAACGCGTGCGTGCATGAATGGTCAGAGCTTGAATGCCTACATCTTGCAGCCGCTCGGCGGTCTCGTCAATATTGATAGACGATTCGTCCCAGCCCAGACGGGTTTTTACGGTTACAGGAAGGTGAGTGCTTTTGACGACTGCCTGCGCAAGTTTCACCATGAGATTGACATCTTTCAGCACGCCTGCGCCTGCACCTTTGGAAACGACTTTTTTCACGGGACAGCCGAAATTAATATCGACCAAATCGGGATTTACAGTTTCTACAATACCGGCAGACAGAGACATGGATGCTTCGTCTCCTCCGAAAATTTGGATTCCGACAGGGCGTTCTTCGTCGAAAATGTCAAGTTTTTTCCGGCTTTTCATCGCATCGCGAATCAATCCTTCGGAAGAAATAAATTCGGAATACATCAAATCCGCACCGTGCTGTTTGCATAAACGGCGGAACGGAGGGTCGCTCACGTCTTCCATCGGTGCAAGCAAAAAAGGGAAATCCGGAAATTCTATGTTGCCTATTTTTATCAAAAATTGGTTTTTGTGCTGCAATGTTACAAAATAATTTTGTACATTTAAAAAATATCAGGCAAGTACTTGGTAGCCCGACATGAAAAATCGGTAGTGTCTTAAATTATCATTAATTTGTAATTTTGCATTTAAAACCGGAAATTACACAGCCTGTCAACACTTCTGATACATTACCTACCAATCAATGTAGTATATTAATTTCCATTTCCTCATTCGTTTTATTTGTTTAACTATTTTTTTCAAATAATTTATTGATTTCCACGAACACTTTTTCAAAATTACTAATAGTTTCATTATCAAAATCACTGACAGAAAAACCGCTTTTGCTTAATTGATTTGCAGGTATATAATGATTGAAGTGGTCTGTCTGTAAATGTTGATTTATCTGTATCAAAACTTGTTCAATATCTGCGTTCAGATTTTCAACCTTTACTTCTGCATATCTTTTATCAAATGCTTGGTTAAACAATTTAAGATAATCGTTTTTTGTAAATAAATCTTCAATGTCTGCGCGTTTTTTGTTATTCAAAAACTCATTAAAAAATCGAATGTTCTTTTGATTGATTATTTTCTGAGCAACCATATTGTCTAATTTTGCTTTTCCTTTGGGGTCAGTAAAACTATCTAACAAGCAAACAATCTGTAACTCATTACTTCGTAAAAGAGAAATGAAAGTTGCTACTTTTTCAAGTCCGCCCGTTGGAACAATAGTAATATCGTGCAACAATCCTGTTTTGCCTACATTTTCTAAAATTGCAGAAATATACTGCAAATAGATTAAATCTGAAACGCCCTCAACTAACAAATTCTTTTTTGAAATGAACAAATTTTGAGCAATATCATAACCTAATGCTGCTTGTAACGGAAATAAAGTTTTGGGGTCTTTTTCCTGAATACTATCGGAAATTACAGAGCCTTTATCCGTTTCTAAAATAGTTCTGACACGCTGTAACTTGTCGGAAGTTATCATAAACGGCGAATGAGTCGTATAAACTATCTGATAGTTTTGAGATAAATCTTCCAAAAACCGCAATAAATCGGCTTGCGCAGAGGCGTGAAGATTTAGTCCCGGCTCATCAAGTAACAATATATAGTTAGAGTTCTGGTCTTCTTGAATTTTCTTAAACCATACAAGAAACGAGAAAAACCAATTAAAGCCTTTACTTCTATTTTTCAAAGGAAGTGAAACACCTTTATTTTTTACACGAATATCTAAAATGTGTTCAACAATTCGTGTATTGTTTCTATTATCTGTTTGCTCAATTGGTTGTATTAGAAAAGTAATATTCAAATTTTTATTTGTTGTCCAATACTTAAATAGTTCATCTGATATACTTGTTTCTGTTGCTTCTAAAACTGCAATAAAATCTTCAAAATTATCAGAGTTGATAATATCATCAGGATTTATGTTGGCTAAATCAAATAATGCTTTTGCTGTTTTATACTCAGTTTCTTCTAAATTTTGCGCTTTCAACTTTTCAATGCTAATTCTTGAAGGAAGAGAGTAATACTCGTCATAATATAAAAACTTTGGCATTTGTGGGGTTAATAGATTTTTATAAACATAGCCACCAATTGGGTCTCTTTCCCAACCTTTTATGTTCTCAAAATACTTAACAAATGATTTTATTCCTGTTACCTTGTTTTCCTCTGTTTATTCTTTCTGTAAAGTTTCTAAATCTGTTTTATTCTTTACTTTCAGTAATTTATCATTCAATGTATCACTTGCAATTCCTAGTTCTTTCGTTTTATGTTCAATAAATTTTTTAGCATCAACAGAAATATCTATCGTTTTGGAATTGTCATATTTAGTTGTAACAGAAAAGGTAGTAGATTTTAAAAGACCTTTCCCCATTTCTGTTTCAATAGATTGTAATAGTAGATTGTCAATTTCATAGACACAAGTAATTGCTTGTGGATTTTCGCCGCTTTTATCCATTCTCACTTTATCTTTACGAGGATAATCGTGAGTAGAATTAAACTTAAAACTTTCGTCATCTTGAAAATAATGAGTTTTAGCGATGGCTTCCAACGCAGAAGTTTTTCCCGATTCATTCATTCCAACAAGAATCGTAATCTCATTTTCCAAATCAAACTTTTGTTCTGATTCAAATGACTTGTATTTGTGTATTGTTACTTCTTTTAATTTCATATCTGTTTATTTTTAATTATTTTTTCAAATTCTGTTTTGCAATACTCAACACCTTGTCTGCTACCCCTTGTTCATATTCAACTACTGCATTAACTTGGTCGGCAAGCCACAATGCAAGCAATTCTTCGGGGTCGGCTTTCAATACTTCGGCAATAATTTGAAATGCGCAGATTCAACTAACAAATGCAACTTATAGGTAGAAAATACCTCTCTTCCCCGCACTGCGCTTATACGGAATTATCAACATTAAACGCTTTCGGCGTAAATAACTCAATAGGACATATCGTGGATAATCATTTACAAATCAAATACCGACCGGCGTTTGATGAAAATGCTGTCTTTTATCCACAGAAAAAAAGCTGTTGTAAGGTAAAGCGCAAAAACGCTTCCTAATGTAATGAATGACAAGTAGATAAAAAATAAACGCAATTTAGAAGCCCTCATTCCGAACTTTTCCGAAATTCGGGAAATTACATCAAAACCATGAGCTTCAAACATGGTTCTCAGTTTCGTCATCATTTGGTACGTTCTTTCTCTTACAAGGAAACCACAGAATTGTCCTGACCCGCGTAGTGATTGAAATAATATTTTTCTGCTTCGGGGTCGTTTATATAACTGCCGTCCACAACGAAACGATATTCATATTCTCCTCCTGTTGCCAAATCCAAGGTAATTTTGAACACTCCGTCTTTACCTTTTTTTAAGGGTGAGGCTTCGACGTCCCAGCCGTTGAAATCGCCTACGATAGCTACATT
>JAITOO010000051.1 GCA_031289875.1 Flavobacteriaceae bacterium | reverse complement strand
CATATCGTCTTTCTTGCAGGTATTGATTTTTGCGATTTTTACTTATTCTTCAACAAACAATTTCTTTATTGCATTGTAATTCCAAGTTAAAATGATTTAATTTTTATTAAAAAAAACTTATCTTTGGAAAATCCTAAACTTTGTAAAGAAACTAAACAACCAAAAAAATGACAGAGAAAATTTATAAACCTCAGAATCCTATCAGAATCGTAACCGCCGCTTCGCTGTTCGACGGACACGATGTTGCTATCAACCTCATGCGCAGAATGATACAAACTTCGGGTGCAGAAGTTATCCACTTGGGACACGACCGCTCCGCAGAAGAAGTTGTGAACTGCGCTATTCAGGAAGATGCACAGGCAATCGCCGTAACCTCCTATCAAGGAGGACATAACGAATATCTTACCTACATGTTCGATTTGCTTAAAGCTAAAAATTCTTCCCAAATTAAGATTTTTGGCGGAGGCGGAGGCGTAATTCTTCCCTCAGAAATCGAAAAACTTATGAATTACGGAATTACAAAAATTTATTCCCCTGACGATGGTCGAGAAATGGGTTTGCAGGGAATGATTAACGATTTAATACAAAAATCCGATTTTTCTTCAGGAAGCAATATTAATACTGATACAGCGGAAAATTTACAATTTTCTGATAATCAAAAAATTGCAAAACTCATTTCCTGTGCAGAAAATTTTCCTGAAATTTTTGAAAAAATTCAGCTGAAAAAATCAAAAAAAAATATTCCTGTTTTGGGAATTACAGGAACAGGTGGCGCGGGAAAATCCACTTTGACAGATGAACTTGTACGCAGATTTTTAACTCATTTCACTGATATTAAAATTGCTATAATTTCCATTGACCCGTCCAAAAAGAAAACGGGCGGTGCGCTGCTCGGCGACAGAATCCGCATGAACGCCATCAACGTTCCCAATGTTTATATGCGTTCTATGGCAACGCGGGCAAGCAACGCCGCACTTTCGCCTCATGTGAAAAATGCAGTCGCTGTGCTAAAAAGCGCTGAGCCTGACCTGATTATACTCGAAACTTCGGGAATTGGACAGTCAGGGTCGGAAATTTCGGATTTTGCCGATTTATCTCTCTACGTGATGACTCCCGAATTTGGCGCACCGTCTCAACTGGAAAAGATTGATATGCTGGATTTTGCCGATTGGGTCGCCGTCAATAAATCCGACAAGCGCGGAGCGGAAGATGCCTTGCTGTCCGTGAAAAAGCAGTATCAACGCAATCACAAATTTTTTAACCAAGATTTTCGAGAAATGCCGGTTTTCAGCACTCATGCTTCGCAATTCAACGACAGCGGAATAACTGTACTTTTTTATGAAATTTTAAAAAAACTCGCACCATTCAGCCCATTATTCTCTCTTGAAAATATTTCTTCCAAAACGGAAAAACAGGAGGAAATTTCAATTATTCCTCCAAAAAGAGCGCGCTATCTATCTGAAATTGTAGAGAATAATCAGAATTATAACGTCCATGCGGAAGAGCAGAGCCGTTTTGCCCGAAAATATCAGCAGCTTTCCGAAAGTAAAAAATCACTTCCTGCTGAAAATCAGAATGTTCTGGATTCTCTCATTGAAGAAAACAAAAATTTTCTTGAAGAAAACCATTTGCATTTACTGGAAAATTGGACGCATACCCGAAAAAATCATGAAGCAGAATTTTTTACTTATCCGGTAAGAAATAAAGAAATCAAAGTCAAAATTCATACAGAAACCTTGTCGCACACGCAAATTCCGAAAGTCATTCTTCCCAAATACCACGATTGGGGCGACATTTTGAAATGGAATCTGCAAGAGGGAATTGCAGGCAATTTTCCTTTCACGGCGGGTATTTACCCTTTCAAACGCGAAGAAGAAGACCCAACGAGAATGTTTGCGGGTGAAGGCTCGCCTGAACGCACCAATAAACGTTTTCATTACGTTTCCGAAGGAATGCCCGCCAAACGGCTTTCTACTGCTTTCGACAGCGTTACGCTTTACGGTCAAGACCCTGATTTACCGCCGGATATATACGGGAAAATCGGAAATGCAGGCGTTTCTGTCGCTACGCTGGACGATGCCAAAAAATTGTATTCAGGTTTTGATTTAACCGACTCGAAAACCTCTGTCAGCATGACGATTAACGGTCCTGCCCCGATGATGCTCGCCCTTTTCATGAATGCGGCAATTGACCAAGAATGTGAAAAATACATCACAGAGCGCCATTTGGAACATTTAGTTGAAAAACGATTAAAAGAAAAATTTGATAATCAAAATCTTCCAAGACCGAAATACCACGGCGAACTGCCCAAAGGGAATAACGGACTGGGATTGATGCTGTTAGGTTTGACCGGCGATGAAATTTTGGACGAAAAAACCTATAACGAAATCAAAGCTAAAACGATGGCAACCGTGCGCGGAACAGTGCAGGCGGACATTTTGAAGGAAGACCAAGCGCAAAACACTTGCATTTTTTCCACCGATTTTGCCCTCAGACTGATGGGCGACGTGCAAGAGTATTTCATTCTCAACAAGATACAAAATTTTTATTCGATTTCCATTTCAGGCTACCACATTGCCGAAGCGGGAGCAAATCCGGTTACCCAACTCGCTTTCACGCTGGCAAACGGATTTACCTACGTAGAATATTATCTCAGCAGAGGCATGAATATCAATGACTTTGCTCCAAATCTGTCTTTCTTTTTCTCCAACGGAATTGATGCTGAATATGCGGTTATCGGGCGCGTGGCGCGAAGAATTTGGGCGAAAGCCTTGAAACACAAATACAAAGCCAATGAACGCTCTCAAAAACTGAAATATCATATTCAAACTTCGGGGCGATCGCTTCATGCGCAGGAAATTGCTTTCAATGACATCCGCACCACGCTGCAAGCCCTGTATGCTATTTATGACAATTGCAACTCTCTGCATACCAATGCTTACGATGAAGCTATTACCACTCCGACAGAAGAAAGCGTGCGCAGAGCTATGGCTATCCAATTGATTATCAACAAGGAATTGGGTTTGGCAAAAAATGAAAATCCGATGCAGGGATCTTTCATCATTGAAGAACTGACCGATCGGGTAGAAGAAGCTGTTTATGCTGAATTTGAGCGGATTTCTGAGCGCGGCGGCGTTCTCGGAGCTATGGAAACGATGTATCAACGTTCTAAAATTCAGGAAGAAAGCCTGTATTACGAAAACTTGAAACACAGCGGAAAATATCCGATTATCGGTGTGAATGCCTTTTTGGGAAAAGACGGCTCTCCTACCCTCACGCCCGAAGAAATCATCAGAAGCACAGATGAAGAAAAGCAAAGGCAGGTACATAATGTAATTGATTTTCAGAAAGTTAATGCATCGAAAAAAAATGAAAACCTTGCAAAACTGAAATACGCTGCTTCGCACAACAAAAACATTTTTTCCGTCCTCATGAAAACCGTAAAATACTGCTCCTTAGGCGAAATTACCCATTCTCTTTTTGAAACAGGAGGTAAATACCGGCGAAATATGTAATTTTGCGTACGATTTCTTTTGAATGAAAAAAATTTTTAGAACAATCCGAAAAACTCACATGTGGTATTTGATTGTCATGCGGAGATTCCGCTATCAAAATCCGCAGGGGTTTATATATCTGGCAAGTACGCTGATTGGCGTAATGGGCGGATTGAGCGCAGTTTTGCTAAAAAACATGGCGTGGCTGACCGAAGAAATTATTTACCACAACAAAAACATTCACTTGAATTATTTGACCATCGTCCTGCCCGCTATTGGAATACTTTTGACGGTTTTGTACATCAAATTTTTTGTGAAAGACAACATCAGCCACGGCGTAGCAAAAGTGATGGGGGCAATTTCCAAAGACCAAAGCAAAATCCGCAATCACAACACTTATACGTCCATCATTTCCAGTAGTTTAACCGTCGGTTTCGGCGGGTCAGTCGGACTGGAAGCTCCGATTGTTTATACGGGCGCAGCACTTGGCTCAAATTTCGCCAAAAGTTTTAATTTGAACCTGAAACTCAGGACATTATTCATTGCCTGCGGCTGTTCTGCCGCCATTGCCGGAATTTTCAAAGCTCCCATTACAGGCATCATTTTTTCTCTGGAAGTGATGATGATTGACCTCAGCATGTGGTCGATGATTCCGATTCTAATTTCCTCTGTTACAGGCGCTTTGATTTCCTATTTTCTGATGGGTGACCGAGTTTCCTTTTATTTTGCCGTGTTTGAGGATTTTGACAAGACGAAAATCCCGTTTTACGTTTTGCTCGGCATCGCCTGCGGACTGTTCGCCCTTTACTACACGCGGGTTTCACGATTTATCGAAAAAAAAATCTCTCTCAATAAAAACATTTACACCAAAGCTGTCATCGGCGGGTTATCTCTCGGAATATTGATTTTAATTTTTCCGCCGCTTTTTGGCGAAGGATATTTGACGCTTCAAAACATTATGAGCAAAAATCCGTCGCAAATTATGGATAATTCCATTTTTTATTCCCTTTCTCAAAACGATGAATACTTGATAGTATTTCTTCTTATCATCTTGTTTCTCAAAGTGATAGCAAGCATCTTTACAACCGCATCGGGCGGAATCGGAGGCGTTTTTGCTCCGGCTTTGTTCACGGGTGGAATTTTGGGATTTGTCTTTGCCAAAATCCTTAATCTCTCGCAGTGGGTACAGCTTTCTGAGCATAATTTTTCGCTCGTCGGCATGGCGGGCGTGATGGCAGGAATCATGCATGCTCCGATGACTTCTATTTTTCTAATTGCTGAGATTACAGGAGGTTACAGTTTGCTTTTCCCCTTAATTATCACCTCGTCGGTTGCCTATCTGGTTAAATATCATTTCGATAAGTATTCAGTTTACACTTATTCGCTGAGAGGCGGAAAAATGATTACGCATAACAAGGACAAAGAAGCTATCCGCCGCCTTGCTATTCACCAACTCATTGAAAATGACTTTATTAGAGTCCCACTGACAATGCCTCTTTCTGAGTTCGTTAAAGTAATTCCTCACACGCAACGAAATGTAGTCGTGGTGGACAATGCAAAAGGAAAATTTGTGGGCTGGGTGCAAATTGACGAGATTTTGGATATTCTGCTGCACAAGAGCAAATACGAAAAATTAAGGATTTCAGACGTGGTAACCCACCCTCAGGAAACGCTAACTCTATACGACGATAACGCTCAGATTTTCAAAAAGTTTGACAAAACTACGCTGTGGTTTCTGCCAATTATCGAAAACGGAAACTATGTAGGAATGCTTTCCAAATCAAAACTTTTGCAAAGATACCGCAAACTGATTGTAGATTTTTCGGAAGATTGATGGTTAAAAAAGGAAATTGGTAAATTTGAATTTTGTTTTCACTTCTCTCCTCTCAATTTTTTTTGCAATTCTTCCAATTCTGCCCAATTTCCTTCTGAAGCAAGTTTCGCCTGATTCACCCAAGAATCGGTGTTGTGAATTTTATAACCCGCTCCGCCAAAGGCTATGAGTTGATTTTTCAGGTCGTCGGCAGAGGTTTCGGAGAGTTGTTTCCAAGTGAAAATATGATTTTCGTTGAGAATGTATTCAATTTTTTCGCCGATTCCTTCAATGGTTTTCAAATCATCTTTTTCTTGAAAAGTATAATCGGAATGTTCAACAGGCTGAGGCACAATATTTTCTATATCTTCTGTCTGAGGAACTTCCTTTAACGATGTATTGATTTCCTCTGTTTTTTCCGTAAGAGGTTCTTCCTGAGTAAATTCCGTCAGATTTTCTTTTCGTATAATTTTTCCTCCCGTATAAAGGATTTTTATCTTCTCGATAGTTTCTATTTGATTGGAAATATGCGCTTTAAGTTTTTCATTTTCCGATAGCAGCTTTTTAAACTTGTCTTCTGCTTTCTTTCCGAGAAATAATCCCGAAAAAAAACACAATGAGCCCAAAACCAGCAAGGAAACCAAGAAAAATGTTATCCCTTTGAAATACAGAATAGTGAGCGGGTCGCTGCTCGAAAAATTTTCATTCCAACGGATTTTGTTCCAATCAAAATTATTAATTCCTGCTGTATAGCAATAACTTACGCCTATCAGCCAAAGGATTCCTAAAATCAAAAAAATCCAAAACAAACTCTTTTTGCTCATAACAAGTATTTTGAATGGTTAAAGGTATAAAAATATTTGTTTTTAACCTAAAATTTATCTTTAAATTTCATTAAAGATTTCGGCTGATAATAAACGCTTCACTCCAACAGGCTTGAAAATTAAATCCGCCCGTAATGGCATCAATATTAAGTACTTCTCCTGCAAAATACAGATTGGGAACGAGTTTGGACTGCATTGTTTTGAAATCAATTTCTTTCAAGTCCACGCCGCCCGCCGTTACAAATTCTTCTTTGAATGCACTTTTTCCCGATATTTGAAGATTCGTATTTGTCAGAATATCTGCAATTTTATTGATGTCGGCATTGCCTGTCTCAGCCCAAAGTTTTTCTTTAATTCCTGCCGTTTGCAGTAAATTCTGCCAAAATCTGTTTGTAACTTGCGGAATTTTAGCAGAATACAAAGATTTTTTAGCATTGTTTTTTTTCTGTTCTACAAGAAGTTCAACCGTGCGGTCAAACTTTTCCGAAATCCAATTAATCCTTAAAGTAAAACTATAATTTAACTCATGTAACTCTCTTGCTCCAAGTGAAGAAAGTTTTAAAATTGCAGGACCGCTCAGCCCCCAGTGAGTTATCATAACTGCGCCAAACTGCTTAATTTTCAATTTCGGAATGGAAATCTCCGCTTCGGGAAAAGACGTTCCTGCAAGATTCTGTATCAGAACATTTTGGCAATTGAAAGTGAATAAACTCGGAACAGGCGGAACGATAGTATGTCCCAGTTTTTCAAGTATTGTCCACATTTTAGGCGAACTTCCCGTTGCAATCACCAAAGAATCAGAAAAATAGATTTCATTTTTTGTTTTAATGCAAAATTTTCCGTTTTCCGTTTTTATGTCCGTTACGGCGGTTTCATACCTCGCCTGCACCTCGTTTTTCTCGGCTTCCCTCATCAAAACGTCGATAACCGTTTGGGAAGAATCAGACACGGGAAACACGCGGTTGTCTTCCTCAATTTTCAAGGCAACTCCCTTATTCTCAAACCATTCAAATGTATCAGCTGGCTGAAATCGGGAAAAAACGCTCAACAGTTCTTTTGCTCCGCGCGGATAAAATTTCGCTAATTTTCTCGGCTCAAAACAGGCATGAGTTAAGTTGCAACGTCCTCCTCCTGAGATTTTTACCTTTTGCATTGGCTGTTTGGACTGCTCCAAAATCAGCGTGTCCCAATACTTTGATGTTAAATTGGCTGCGAGAAAAAATCCCGCCGCTCCTCCGCCAATGATAATAAGTTGTTTTTTACTACTTCCACCACGCATTATGTTCTTGTTTTATTGCCTGTTCGTCCCATTCAAACGAGGATTTTCTGACCGTTTCCCAACCGTATTGTATTTCGTCTCCAATAAAAATATCATTATAGCAAAATTGGGAATAACAAATGGCTGAATTTAACAGGAAAACGATAAATAAAAATATATTTTTCATTATTTTTATATTTTTCACCCCCAGTTTTCCAGTTTTTTTCCATTCACAATAAACCACTCATCTAATTGAAAATCAGCTTGCATTCCAATTTTTGGGAACTGCGTTTCTTCGGAAAAAAATCTTCTGTTTCGGGCATCAATTTCCTCGTGTCCGTGCAGGAAAGACAAATCACCTATATCTTCAATTTTCGCCACAAATGTAATTTCCTCATCGCCCATGCGTATCTGCTCGGCATACTGCACTGCAATATCTATTGTATCTTTTTCATCATCAGATAATTGAACGTTTCGGTAAATGATGTCGTAAAAAGAAACAGAATTTTCGGGAATTTCAAAATAATTTTCCCAGCCGTTCTGCCAATTTTCCTTTGTTGAAGCGTAATACAGAGCAGCTAACAAGGCGAGGGAAAAATATTTCCGAGTTTTTCGGCGGTAGTAATCTTTTGGATAATGTCCGCCCTCGAACAATAGTGTCGGAATGCCGAGTTTTTGGAGGTTATCGCCAACAGAACACGGGTAAAATTCATCGGAAAAACGTGCAATTTTGTCGGGCAAAATCTGCGAAATTTCTCGGTAAATATCAGCAATCAGTCCCATAGATTTTTTCCGTGTCTGCGTAACTTCTTTGTTTTCAGACTCTGACGGCGATAAAAACGCCAGCGTAGCGGGTTGTTTCAAATTTCCGACACCGAAAATCGTGCGCTGGTCGTGAAGGTTGAAGCCCAAATCATAGCGTTTTTTGGTTATAATTCCTCGTAAAACTCTCATTTCCAAAGAAGAAGTAGCTAAAAAATCGCGATTAATGTCAATACTCATCGCATTTCTGCGCGTCCAAAGTTCTGCGCCGTCAGGATTCAGCATCGGGATAATGTCGAGCGTGAACTCGTTGAGAATTGTCTGTGCAACAACATGTCCGCTTCGGAAAAATTTAAGCAGGTCTAAAATGCTGAGCGTTCCTGTAGTCTCGTTGCCGTGCATTTGCGTCCACAAAAGGGCATTTTTGCTGCCGCTGCCCAAAGTTAATTTGTAAATCGGTCTGCCTAAAACGGATTTTCCAATTTCTGCCCAATCGATTTTATAATAATTGGATTTAAAAAATGCGTGCAGGTGGGCTGGTGCAACATATCTTTTTGGGAAATTTTCCTCGAACTCGAAATTCTGCTCCAAATCAATGATTTTAAATTCTGTGGACATAGAGTACTTTTTTACAAAGATATTCATTTTTACGCTAATTCCACATATTTACATTTGTAAATTACATCTGTAACGAATGAATATACTAAGACGAGAAGATAGTCTGTCAAAATGTCCGGATTTCATACTATCACTTTAGCGTTTTTACAATCCATAGGTAGCATCTACTTGATTTTCAATTGTATATTTGTTGTTATTTAGAGTTGTTTTGCGGGTAAACTTTAAGTAATTTATTAGTTTATTGTTAAATTTTCTATTTACCTTTGTAGAAATATAACTATCTTTACGTTTGTAAACTTAATTACACTTGTAACATATGGAAATTGCTAAAAGAATCATCGCATTAATAGAACTGCTCGGACTAACGCCCGCAGAATTTGCCGACAAAATCGGTGTACAACGTTCTGGAATTTCGCACATCACTTCGGGACGAAACAAGCCTTCGTTAGATTTTTTGGAAAGCACTCTGAAAAATTTCCCCAGCCTCAACGCCGAATGGCTGATTTTGGGAAAAGGTAAACCCTTGAAATTACAAAATGAACAAAACAGCAGTCAAAATTTTGGCTTGAAAATGGGGAATCCTGCTTCAGAAGAGGCTTCTGCCCTACTCTTTCCGTTGGAAGATTTTTTGGAAACCGAAGAAACGAAAAAATACGGTTCAACTCATTTAAAAACAGTCGATTATATAGAAAAAGAAAAAAATATTCCTGCCGAAGAGAAAAAGAAAATTGAAAAAATCGTAATTTTTTACAATGACGGAAGTTTTGAAAAATACGAAAATTAATTTTGTAGCAGAAATTTTCACTATTTTAATAATTTGATTTTCAACTATTTATTAATTTTAAATCAAAAATAATTAAACCTTTTGAACACAGGTTTGTCAAAAAGGCAAAAACAAATAAAAAATTAAAAATCATCATGAAAAGATTAGTATTACTCGGTTTGATATTGGCATCAACAACGGCATTTTCACAGGTAGGAGACCGCCCGCAGCCGACTAAAGAAGAGATGGAGAAAAAAAAGCAGGAATTTAAAGATAAAATGGCTAAGGATTTGAACCTCACTCCTGAACAAGTGCAGAAAATCAACGCTATAGACCAAAAATACAAAAGTCAGGAAGAGACTCTGAAAACGCAATCCAAATCTTTGAAAAAACAGCATGAAACACTTATGGACAGCAAGAAATCTGAAATAGACAAGGTTTTGACCGATGAGCAAAAACAAAAACTCAAAGACATGAAACAAAAATTTCATGACAAAAAAGACGGTGCACATCGTCCCCAAAAACCTGCTCCAAACGATACAAAATAAAATTTCCCATACTTTTTTCTATATCGTTACCTCAGCCGATTCATATCTTATGTGTCGGCTTTTTTCCCTATCGCTTGCAACGGTTGAATATCTTTTTTAATTTTGTTTCGAAAATTTACCTGCATTGGAAACTACGCTTGAACTTCAATTAAAAACTTTGCCTGACAAACCGGGCGTGTATCAGTTTTTTGACCAAGACGACAAGATTTTGTACGTCGGAAAGGCTAAAAATCTGAAAAGCCGTGTTTTAACCTATTTCAAACAAGAACATACGGGTAAAACCCAAGTGCTGGTTTCCAAAATCAATCATTTAAGAACAACCATAGTTGATACCGAATTTGACGCTTTATTGCTGGAAAACAACCTGATAAAGGAACTCCAGCCCCGCTACAACATTCTCCTCAAAGACGACAAATCTTTTCCTTGGATTTGCATCAAAAAAGAATCTTTTCCGAGAATTTTCCTCACGAGAAAAATCATCAAAGACGGTTCGGAATATTTCGGACCTTACGGTTCGGTGCAGATGGCAAAAACGCTGTTGGAAATGATTCGAAGCATTTACCCTCTGAGAACCTGCAATTTGGATTTGAAACAGGAAAAAATCAACCAGCACAAATTTTCCGTCTGTTTGGAATATCACATTCACAACTGTTTGGGATCTTGTGAAGGATTTCAGACTCCGGAAGATTATCAACAGAATGTCAAAGAGATACGCGAAATCGTCAAAGGAAATTTCTACGAAGCAAAGGCTTCTCTTCGAAAAAAAATGATACAGTGCGCCGAGAATACGGAATTTGAGCAGGCACAGTTAATTAAGGAAAAATTGGAACTGCTGGAAAAATATCAGGCAAAATCGACGATTATTTCTCCCACGGTTTCCAACGTGGACGTGTTCGGCATTATTTCCGACGAATTGGCTTCATACGTCAATTATTTGAAAATCGTAAAAGGCAGAATTGTACAGTCTTACACAACCGAAATCAAAAAGAAACTGGACGAACCCGAAGCGGAAATTCTAGAAAAAGCAATCATTGACATTCGCAGAAAATTCAATTCGCTGTCTTTTGAAATCTATTTGCCGTACAGGCTTGATTTGAATATTCCGAGCGTGAAAATTACAATTCCCAAAATCAGCGAAAAAAAGAAAATTCTGGACTTGTCCGTCAAAAATGCCAAAGAATACCGCTTGGAAAAACTGAAACAAGTAAAAATTGCCGACCCTGAACGGCATGCAAACCGAATTATGGCAGAGATGAAAAATCTGCTCCATTTGCCCAAAGAACCTCGACTGATTGAGGGTTTCGACAACTCTAACATTCAGGGAACCAACCCCGTATCTGCCTGTGTGGTTTTCAGGAACGGTAAACCGAGCAAGGACGAATATCGAATTTTCAATGTAAAAACGGTCGAAGGTCCCAACGATTTTGCTACAATGGAGGAAGTGATTTACCGTCGGTATAGCCGCCAGTTGGAAGAAGGCAACGAACTTCCGCAACTGATTTTGATAGACGGTGGAAAGGGACAGTTGAGCGCCGCCTGCAAATCTCTGGAACTGCTGGATTTATATGGAAAAATCCCTGTCATCGGTATTGCCAAACGGTTGGAAGAGCTTTACTATCCAAACGATTCTGTTCCCTTATATTTAGATAAAACCTCCGAAACCCTGAAAGTTTTGCAGCGAGTACGAGACGAAGCTCACCGATACGGCATTAGCCGACACCGAAACCGAAGAAGCAAAAACACCTTTCATTCAGAATTGGACGATATATCGGGTATCGGAAAAAAAACGATTGAATTGTTATTAAGCAGATACAAATCCGTAAACGGCGTAAAAAACGCTGAGACGGAAGAACTGGAAAAACTGGTAGGAAAAACCAAAACCAAAATTATTGCAGAATATTTCGATACAAATACAAAAAAACCGTAACTAAAAGTTACGGTTTTTTTATTTCCATTTTTTTCAATTATAAAATCGTTTTATTTCATTGATAGTGATGAAATTAGCAGTCTCATCGTTTACAAAACCAAATTCATTTCCGCTTGTAAAAACACCAAAAACAATTTGCTCTCCTTTCTTCAATTCTACCAGAGAGTGTACTTTCCTTATGCTGGAATCAAGCATTCCTCCTTCTTCGGTCAAATTTACAACTCCTACAGAGGAATACCAAGATGCATCTCCAATAATCCGTTTATAGGAGGATCCTTGTACTTTAAAAACACCTACTCCTAATTTAACTGCTTTAAGTGTACCTCCTGCTACTGATCCTGACGCTGGAACCGTCCCGATAGTCTTTGCTCCAGACCTCGATGTCAGTTCAGGATCAAAAGCAATCTGAATACTTATATCATAGATTCCGTGATTGGGAGCGACAAAAATTCCTGAATTTTCGAAATTTTTTGTAGTATCTTTCCCGTATTTACCGGCAGCATCTATTCCATAATTAAAATTATCACTATCATTCTCATCCTCCGGATCAAGTCTAAGAATTTGATACCAATTTGAATTTGGATCAAGCTTGACATAACCAATACCAAAACCAAGAGTTACGATAGGTACCCCTGCTATTCCAATAAAGGTCATCAAACCTATAACTTCTTCAGCAGGAGCTTTTTGGACTACGCCTTCTTCATTCACTACCAAGACAGTATCTTGGGCCGCTTTGAGCGATGACGCCGTTTCTATCCTCTTTTCTATCTGCCGAATTCTTACATCTCCGTTTACATCTAAAGTATTAGTCGGAGTGTCTGTCCCTATACCTACTTGGGAAAACCCATAAGTTGAAAGGAACAATAAAACTAATAAAAAAATCGCTTTTCTCATAAATATACTAAATTATTAAACATTAACCCACTTGTATAAAATTCTCTTTATACTGTTCTTTACAATTAAGTTATTTAGTATTATTTATCATGGCACAAAGGTATATAAAATCATTAAAAAAAATAAATTTTTCTACAAATATTCTATAAATGTATCTTATTTATCGGTAAAAACACTCTTCTACATAATTTTCATATTATTTAATTGATTTTTTGATAAATAACCGGAACAAATTGATAATCAAGTAAATTTAGTATAGAGCATAAAAAAAATCCCAAATATTTGGAATCATCTTCATCACGGTTATAGCAATAATTTTTGTATAGTGATCAAACTATAATCGGAGGTTTCAAGATGTCTGCGCTAATGCAGAATGAATAATCATTTAAGTAACCAAATCGGCTACTTTCGTTTGTTGTGTATAAAATATTAGGTACATGAATTGAATCTTGTTGAATAACAGGCGTGATAAACAGAATGCTCGGTATCACTACCCCTCCGTTCATCGGATTGCCTTTTTCAAAAGTATGAATAACTTTTGTTACCCTCAGTGTTGCATCTTTTTCTTCCTGAGAATTGACTTTTTTCTCAGGAATCACAGAAGTTGCTGCTTGGGCAATGGTTTTGGCTTCTTTTCCTTTATTTTTCACTAAATAATGAAGTTTTCCATCTTCGGAAGTCTTAACTTTTACCAAATATTGGGTTTCATCATTGCTTCTAAAATTTCTCAAAACAGATTTATCGGAAACGATGACTTCTTTCGTATTTTTTCCAAATCTAATCGTTCCCTTTCCCGATACGCTGTCCAAAATTACTTTATCAGCATTAATAGTCATCTCAGCATTTTCAGAAATATAAATGCCATTACCGCTGAACACCGTTTGTGCGCTCAATTTCCCTGTCATTAAAAGGCAGGCTGCAAAGGTCATTATGTATAATATTTTCTTCAACTGAAACTATTAATTGGTTACAAAGCTACGACAATATTTTTATTTTCCAAATATTTTTAAAAAAAATATGTGATAAACTGATATTTTTAATGATATTTGCAGTTTCAAATTTTATTGTAGAGAATGAAAATAAAATATTACGATTTAATCTATCAAACTTTTGATTTTCCGCAGTCTGAGTTCAAAGTTAATGAGGCAGGAAATTTACTTTTTCATGACATTCCGTTGATGGATGTCATTGAAAAATTCGGAACGCCGTTTAAGTTCACTTACCTTCCGAAAATCTCACAAAATATTCAGCAGACCAAACGCTGGTTCAAGCGGGCTTTTAAAGAATACGAATACACCAAAAATTACCGATACTGCTACTGCACCAAGTCGAGCCATTTCTCTTTCGTTCTGGAAGAGGCTTTGAAAAACAAAATCAGTTTGGAAACTTCCTTTTCCAACGACATGGAAATCATACAACGGATTTACGAGAAAGGCTGGGTGGACAAAAACATCGAAGTTATCTGTAACGGTTTCAAAACCGATGATTACCTGCGTGCTATTTCCGAAATGATTAACGCAGATTTTACCAACATCATTCCCGTTCTCGACAATCCGCGCGAGTTGGAACAGCTTTCAGACAGCATTGATACCAATTTCAACGTCGGCATACGCATCGCTTCCGAAGAAGAACCAAAATTTGAATTTTATACCTCCCGCTTAGGAATCGGATACAAGGACATCATTCCTTTTTATGCGCAAAGGCTTCAAAATCACCCTCATGCAAGGCTCAAAATGCTTCATTTTTTCATCAATACGGGAATCAAAGACACTTCCTATTATTGGAACGAATTGTACAAATGTCTGCGCGTATATGCCCGTCTGAAAAAAATCGCACCCGAAGTAGATTCGCTCAACATCGGCGGAGGTTTTCCCGTAAAGGCTTCCCTCAATTTTGACTACGATTATTATTACATGATAAACGAAATCGTCTATCAAATCAAAAAATTCTGTGAAGAAGAAAACGTTGAAGAACCAAATATTTACACGGAATTTGGCACGTACACCGTCGGCGAAAGTGGAGGAATCGTATATAAAATTCTGAGTCAAAAAAGGCAAAACGACCGCGAAAAATGGAATATGATTGACAGTTCTTTCATGACCACCCTGCCCGACTCTTGGGCGCTTTCCAAGCGTTTCGTCATGCTCCCCGTCAATCGCTGGGAAGATTCCTACGAACGCGTTTTTTTGGGTGGATTGACTTGCGACAGCGACGATTACTACAATTCCGAACAACATGTGAATGCCATTTACCTGCCTATCTACAACGAAGAAAAGCCGTTGTACATCGGATTTTTCAATACAGGCGCATATCAGGACACGATTAGCGGGTTTGGAGGCGTGCATCACTGTCTCGTCCCTCAACCGAAGCACATTTTAATCAATAAGAACAAGGAAGGCGAGTTCAGTTACAAGATTTTTAGCGAAGAACAGACCCACAAAGAAATTCTGGATTTGCTCGGATATTAATGCTATAATTGATTAAATTTAAAAATTTCAAATTTGATACGTCTGACAATAAAAAATCACTAACTTTGGACTTTCAAAAATAATGAAAAAAAACGTTACATTCATATTGTCAATGATTTATATTTTTGCCTATTCTCAAATGGGCGAAGAAATCTATACTTTTATGAATATGACGATTTCCGCCCGTCAGGCAGCTCTCGGCGGAAACGCCAATTCCTCTTGGGACAACGACCCCAATATGGCAATGTGGAATCCCGCCATGATGAACGAAAAAATGCACCAGCAGGCAGGCGTAAATTACGCTTCCTATCTCGCTGATGTTAAGACAGGGAGCCTCTCCTATGTCTATCAATACAACAAACAACATTTTTTCTCCGTTCACGGAAGATATGTGGACTATGGCACAATGAAAAGCGCAGACGAATCAGGCACGCAGACAGGCACATTCTCCGCCTCCGACGCTGCCGTAACGCTCGGATACGCTTACGAAATTTCCGATTTTTTCACTGTCGGAGCGAATCTTTCCTACGTAACCAGCCGGATTGAAAATTACTCCTCGACCGCCTTGCTGGCGGACATCGGTGCGGTCTATCACGACGAAGACTATGGCACAACCGTTTCAGCCGTCGTGCGGAACTTCGGCGGACAGCTGACTTTTTACAACGACCGGCGGGAAAAACTCCCCATTCAGGCAAATCTCGGAATTTCGCAAAGATTAGAAGCCGTACCTGTTGAGTTGAGCCTTACGCTCCACGATTTGCAAAAATTCGATATCTCTCCTCCGACCGCCAAAAACGGTCAAGAAACAGGTTTCAGCAGAAAATTAATTGACCACGTGTCCGTTGGAGCTGAACTTTTTCCGAAAAAAGGATTTAATCTCCGTGCAGGATATAACTTTAAACGCGGAAACGAATTGTCCGTCGAAGATCAGCGCAGTTTTGCCGGACTTTCTTTCGGTTTCGGACTGCGGATTTCCTATTTCCGTTTTGATTATGCGTGGGCGCGCTACAACGCCGCAGGAACAACCAACACTTTTGGTTTGCGCATTGATTTAGAAGAACTTTTTGCCCCAAGATACAGTTTTGACAGATGAAAAAAAATCCGATTATCGCCATTGACGGTTATTCTTCCACAGGTAAAAGCACGTATGCCAAGATGTTAGCCCGAAAATTCGGATGGGTGCATATTGATACAGGCGCAATGTACAGAGCCGTAACCCTTTACGGGCTTGAACATTTTTTTGACGGAAAGGAAATTGACGCCGCTACCTTAATTCAACATTTGGACGAAATTTCAATACAATTTCAATATAATTCTGAAAATCAATCAAATGAAACTTATCTCAACGGACAAAATGTGGAAAATAAAATCAGAGAGATACAGGTTTCCGAACACGTTTCGACAGTAGCGAAAATTCCCGAAGTGCGCACATTTTTGGTGAAACAACAGCGAAAAATTGGAAAAAATGGCGGCATCGTTATGGACGGACGCGACATCGGAACGGTAGTTTTTCCTAACGCCGATTTGAAACTTTTCATCACAGCAAGCGTTAAAGAACGTGCCATGAGGCGTTTTTTGGAATTTCAGAAAAAAAATGAAAATATTTCACTGGAAGAAGTGAAAGAAAATTTGCAACACAGAGATTTTATTGACCAAAACCGAGCCGTTTCACCCTTAACACAGGCTGCTGATGCGGTTTTGATAGACAATTCCCTCCTGACCAAACAACAGACTTTTGAGGAAATTTTGAAGATTGTGGTGGAGAAATTAGAAAATTAGAGCATTGTTGATTTAGGCATTTATTTAAGAAAGAAGTAGTGTTATGTTAAGTCTAAAATATCAAAAACACAATCTATAAATATTCAAAAATCAACAAGTTAAAAATACACTTCATTCTTAACTTAACAGTAGTATCATTGTAGAAAAATAATTTTGTATGGAAAGGCGCATATCAAACCTTAACTCCGCCTCGATTCACGTAACAAGTGATTTAAAACATTGAAAATAAATAAATTACAAAAAATATTCAATGTTACGTAAAATTTAGAAATACGGAATATCTGAGAAAGCAAAAAATTGTATAATATACTTATTTGCAGATAAATACAAAGACATATTATGTATTTTGGGGAGGAGTTAGGGTTTAATGCAAAATAAAAACCACTTTCAGCAACCTTTTTGCCGAAAATGGTTTTTGTTTAACCTACAAATGATTTTTATAATTTTAACCCGTAGTGCATTATAAAGACAAGTTAATTTTCAGGTTGTTAATATTTCTATTAAACACAAATTTATTCAAGAATTGAATAGTTGTTAGGGTTGTGATTTTAG
>JAITOO010000150.1 GCA_031289875.1 Flavobacteriaceae bacterium | reverse complement strand
ATAAGTACTTATATCAACAAACATGAAACAAAATTCATATTACGTATTGATTTTCTTTGCATTAACCAAAAGAATAAAAAGCAGGCTGAGAATAAAAGCAATTGACATGGCAAGTATAGAATAACGCATATTTCCCGTCAGTTCAATAAGATAGCCGTAGGCAGAGGTTCCTACGATGATAGCGCATTTTTCCATCACATCATAAAAACTGAAATAAGTTGCCGTTGCCTCCACATCTTTTGGAGGAAGCATTTTGCTGTACGTGGAGCGCGAAAGCGACTGAATCCCGCCCATGACCAGCCCGACCAGCCCGCAGGCAGTGTAAAAATAATAGTCTGCATTCGGGTCGGTTTTGTCTAAAACAAATCCGAAGGAACAAATTATAATCCAAATAGTTATGCAACCGATAAGCACTTTTTTGTTTCCGATTTTCTTTGCCAACGTGGAACAGAGAAACGCTCCGAAAATCGCAATAATTTGAATTGCTAAAATACAGATTATCAGAATAGAAGCGTCCAAATTGAGTTCATTCGAACCGAAAAGAGTTGCCATGAGAAAAATGGTTTGCATTCCGATAGAAAAACAGAAAAAACTCAACAAAAAATATTTTAAACTTCTATCCTTAAACAACTCTGTTTGAATATTTTTCAGCGTTCGGAAACTATTTTTCACAATACCTCTTTTTACTGTGCCATTTTTCTTTCCGTTCGGCAGCCGTGCAAAAGTAAATTGCGCAAAACCCGCCCACCAAAGTCCTGTCAATAAAAAACACAGTCTGATGTAAAAAGGTCTGTTTTCCAACGAAGCGGTTTGTATGAGTATAATGCAGATAATCAACAAAATAACCGAACCGAGATAGCCCATCATGTATCCGCGGGCGGAAATCTTATCTTGCCGGTCTTTCGTAGCGATGTCGGGCAGAAAAGAGTTGTAAAAAACTAAACTTCCCCAAAACCCGATACTGGAAGTAATATTGAGAAGCAACCCATACTTAATCAATGATTTATCTGTAAAAAAGAACAGACCTATGCAGGAAAGCGCACCCAAATAACAGAAAAATTTGAGAAATTTCTTTTTTGCGCCAAGCGTGTCCGCAACAGAGGACAGCACGGGGGTAGCCAGCACCACGATGATGAAAGATAGCGTTAGCGAGTAACTGAACAGAGAATCAGGCTCATAGTGTTTGCCAAAAAGCAAAATCTGCGACCTGACAGGTTCGTGAATAATTTTGTCTTGAAAGCTGTAAACTTCTCTGTATGAATCGGTTGTGAGTAAAGAATAATAAATCGGGAAAATGGTCGAAGTGATGACTAACGAGTACACTGAATTTGCCCAATCGTAAAAGGTCCACGCAAAAATAGTTTTCGGATTATTCTTGTCCATAGAATTAGTTTTTTGTCCGTTTTCCATTCTTGCGCAGACCGTTAAATTATTGTAAATTAATTTGTTACTGTTCTTATTCCCTCAGGATTGTTTTTGTACTTAAACAAAATCATAAACAGTACTGCAACGACTAATGCGTATGCAGCAAAAATAAACCAAATGTTTTGCCAAGCCATAATATTGTCGGGAGAAGTGAAAAAAATTGCAATTATCCAACCTGCAATCAAATTTCCTAAAACTGCGCCAATACCGTTTGTCATCAGCATAAAAACGCCCTGCGCAGACGACTGAATTTTTGAGTTCGTATTTTGCTCTACAAATAATGCCCCCGAAATGTTAAAGAAATCAAACGCCATTCCATAAATAATGCACGAAGATATTATCAAAACAAAACCCAAAACCGAATTGTCCGCCAAACCGAACAATCCGAAGCGGAACACCCACGCAAACATACTCATCAGCATCACTTTTTTGATACCAAATTTTTTCATAAAAAATGGTATCGCCAAAATAAACAGCGTTTCGGAAATTTGCGAAACAGACAAAATAATTGTCGAAAATTTATTGATAAGTCCGCTTGCATCAAAAATGTTTTCGTCTGCCAAAAAACGGTCGCCATAAGCGTTTGTGAGTTGCAACGCTCCGCCAAGCAATAAGCTGAAAATGAAAAATATAGCCATTTTCTTTTGCTTGAACAGCACAAATGCACGCAAGCCGAGTTGGTCTATCCACGACTGCTTTTCCACCGTTTCTATCTCTTTTTTATTGATAGACGGCAGCATTGTAAAGGCGAAAAGCGACAGACAAATTGCACCAAACGCCGCGATATAAAAAGAATAGGCAATGCTCGGATTTTCAAACAGCAAGCCCTTTTTGGTAACAAGATTTGTGAGCCACATTGCAGCAATAAAACCGACCGTTCCGAAAACTCTAATCGGCGGAAAGTCCTTTACGGGGTCTTTTCCGTTCTGTTTCAATGTCCCAAAACCGATAGAGTTGTTGAGCGCGAGTGTCGGCATATAAAAGCACATTGCCAATAAAAGCACCCAAAAAAATGCGGTTGCGGTAGCAATCATCGGCAAAAAGCACATTGTAAGCCCAAACAACAAATGCGAAAGCGTATAAACGTATTTTGCGTTCCATTTGTCAGCCAAAATGCCGAACAGCGTAGGCATAATAAGCGAGGCAAAGCCCATTGTGGAAAAAACGAGTCCAAATTCGGCTCCGTTCCATCCTTTTTCCCCCAATCCGTAAGAGCCAAGCGTCATCATCCACGCTCCCCAAACGAAAAATTGCAGAAAATTCATGACGATTAAGCGGATTTTTGTATTCATAATTTTGTCAAAGATTTAATGTGTTATTTTATAGTTTATTATTATGTTTATGTTATTTTCAATTTTCTTTTTTTCTATTATTTTTAAGACTGTTTAATCCATTTTGCTAATTCTTTGAAACTTACTTTCTTGCCGTACATCAAAATGCCGACACGGTAAATTTTTCCTGCGATGTAAACCATTAAAATTACCGAGCCAATCATAATCGCAACTGACAAAAGCAGTTGCCACGCAGGTACGCCGTACGGAATACGCGTAACCATTGCCATCGGTGAGGTGAACGGTATCATGCTGAGCCAGAAAGCAACAGGTCCTTCGGGATTGCTGATAATGCCAATGCAGCCGTAAGCACCTAACATTGAAGGTATTAAAACAACAGGCATAAACTGCTGAGTTTCCGTATCGCTTTCCACCGCTGCTCCGATGGAGGCAAAAAACGAACTGTAAAACAGGTAGCCCGTAAAAAAATAAAACAGGAAAACAAAGATTATCAGCGGAGCGTTCAAACTCAACAGCGAATCTAAAGAATTTTTTATTTGAAGCTGAGTTTCGTGGTTCATCATCTCTTGCACAACGTCCTGCGAAACGGTGGGGGTCATCATCAGTTCCTGCCCCAGAAACACTTGTCCGACGACGAGCAGAATCATCGTCATAGCAATCCAAATGCAGAACTGAGTGAGGGCAACCAGCGTTGTTCCCAAGATTTTTCCCATCATCAGGTCAAAAGGCTTGACCGATGAAATGATGATTTCTACCACGCGGTTGTTTTTTTCTTCCATCACGCTGCGCATCACCCGCGTTCCATAAATAATGATGAACATGAAAACCACATACATCAAAGTCAATGCAAGAATGTCTTTCATCCACGAACCGCTGTCGTTTTGCCCGTCTTTCAGGTTGGTAATTAGAAGGGAAACGTTGGCGTTAAGTTTTTGAATATCAGACTCTTTTATGCCGAGCAAAATCCGCTGTTTTTCTTCGATTTTTTTATTTAAAGTTTGTTTTATGGAGAGAATCAACGATTTGCCGAGATTTTTGTTGGTGTAGAGCCGTATTTTATTGGTTAAATCGGACATATCAGGATTTTCCGCCTTCGGAATGTACAGCACGGCATCAATGGTTTTTCCTTTGAGCAAAGAATCTTTTAAAGCGGGCAACTCATTCTCTGAGTAGAAGTTATAAATATTTTCCTTGTCGCTTTTGAAACTCGTCGAGAATTGCTGCGAAGCGTCAATGACGGCAACGTTGGCGCGGGTTTCGTTGGCGGTTATCATGTAGGTAATTACCACGCCTGCCAGAATGATGAGAATCGGGGCGAGAATCGTCATGATGATAAACGATTTTTTTCTGACTTGGGTCAGATATTCTCTGCTCATTACCAAGACGATGTTTTTCATGGTTTTTTAGAATTTACGGCGTTAATAAATACTTGGTTCATGCTCGGAATTTCTTCGTAAAAAGAAGTGATGTCGCCTTTGTCGGAAAGCATTTTAATCAATTCTTTGGAAGTTTCGCCTTCTTTCAATTTTATGGAAAAAGACAGTTCATTGTCCTCCGACACAGGGTTTTCTATACATCGCGTATTTTTTAAGTCTTCAAAATTATTTTCTGAGAGTCCGTGAATCGTAATTCGGTATTTTCCTTCCTTAAATTGATGGCGGAGATCTTTCACCGAGCCGTCCAAAACCTTGTGCGAGTGGTTGATAAGCGCAACGAAATCGCAAAGTTCCTCGACGGACTCCATTCGGTGCGAAGAAAACAAAATCGTTGTTCCCTTTTTTTTGAGTTCCAAAATTTCATCGCGTATCAGATTAGCGTTCACGGGGTCAAAACCGCTGAAAGGCTCGTCGAAAATCAGCAGTTCAGGATTGTGCAAAACTGTTACCACAAACTGTATTTTCTGCGCCATTCCTTTGGAAAGTTCGCTCAGTTTCTTGTTCCACCACTTGTCGATATTAAGTTTGTCAAACCAGTACACCAAGCGTTTTTTAGCTTCTGCTCTGCTCATTCCTTTGAGTTGTGCGAGGTAAACTGCCTGCTCGCCTATTTTCATATTTTTGTAGAGTCCGCGTTCTTCGGGCATATAGCCGATGAGGGAGATATGCTTGGGTTGCAGCGGTTCGCCGTTGAAAATAATCGTTCCGCTGTCAGGTTTGGTAATTTGATTGATAATGCGGATAAACGTCGTTTTTCCCGCTCCGTTAGGTCCCAAAACCCCGTAAATGCTACCTTTGGGTATGTTGATGCTAAAATTTTCAAGGGCGGGTTTATCATCAAATGCCTTGGTTATATGTTCAGCCTGAATAAAATACTCCATTAAGATAAAAACTTTTATGAAAATAGTAGCCAAAATTACTAAGAAACTGTTTAAATTTAGCACAAAGTTCACAAAGTTTTTTATGAAAAAAGTTAAGATATTGATTTATAGCGATATATAGTTTGTCCATTTTACTGACAAAAAATCTCTACCTTTGAAAAAATTAACGGTTGTTGTGTAACAAAACCGTATTTTTGGATACTAACCTGTCAGAAGTGAAACATTCCGAAATAGAATTTTCTGAATTGATTGAGCAAAATCAAAAGATTATCCACAGGATTTGCCGTATATATACTTCAAATTCTATGGATTCACAAGATTTGTTTCAGGAAATTCTGTTGCAGTTGTGGAAGTCGTATGGCAGTTTTAGAGGCAATTCAAAATTTACGACATGGATGTATCGCGTGGCGCTGAATACGGCTCTGTCGCTGTTCCGAAAATCTAAAAAAAATGTGGTTACTCAGGAATTTGACAACGCTTCGTACACAATTTCGGAAAGTTTGGAAGAGGCAGAAAAAGAAGAACAAATTGAACTTCTGTACCGCATCATAAAACGGCTTCCCGAAGTGGAGCGGGCGTTCATTCTGCTGTATCTGGACAATTTGTCTTACAAGGAAATATCTGATACTATGGGGATTACAGAAATCAACTGCCGCGTAAAACTGAACCGTATCAAAAATAAATTAAAAGAACTGATGACCCAAGATGAATAATGATTTTGACATAGAAAAACTGAAAAAATCGTGGAACGAGCAAAAACCTACGCAGGCTCTTTCGCGCGGCGAACTCCTGCTGATGCTTACGAAAAAGTCTTCCAATAATATAAAATATATTGTGATTTTCAGCGTGATAGAATTTTTGATTGTCGTGATGTCTTTGATTTTCACCTCATATACCTCTATTGACAGCAAAATCATCGAAAAATTAGACGCCGACATAAGAGAAAATTACATTCTAAATTCAAAAATTGCTCAAGTTTTATCCTGCTTCAATGTCGTTATATCCATTGGATTTATTTATTTATTTTACAAAAGTTACAGAAAAATCAACGTTTTAAACACTCCCAAAGAATTTATACAAAATATTTTGCAATTCAAAAAAAGCGTTACTTGGTTCATAGGCATTAACATTTTGATTGGAATTATTAATTTCTTCTTGACAGGCTTTTATGATTTCATAGCAGGTTTCATGGACGGATACAATTCGACAGTCGAAGGAAATCATATCCCGAAATTAGATTTCAATACCATTCACCCCCTGTTTTCTTCGTACTTGTATATTCTTTTATTTTTCGCTTTATTGTTTTTTGCGCTCTTAATCGGTCTCATTTATTATTACCTCGTTTACGGCATCTTGCTCGGCAGGCTCAAAAGAAATTTGAAAGCATTGAAGACATTGGAAAACGAAGAATAGATTTTCATTTGCACTTTAACCCGAAAAACACTATTTTTGCCGTGAGTAAATTTGATATGCAGCAGAATCAATACACCGAAGAAAATATCAAAACTTTAGAGTGGCAGGAACATATACGGACACGTCCGGGTATGTATATTGGCAAGTTGGGAGACGGCTCTTCCCCTGACGACGGAATTTACATTCTCCTCAAAGAAATTTTGGACAACTCCATTGACGAGTACGTTATGGGCGAAGGTAAAAAAATCGACATTCTGCTCGAAAGCAGCAGCGTTTCCATTCGAGACTACGGTCGCGGAATCCCGCTGGGGAAAATGGTCGATGCCGTTTCTAAGATGAACACGGGCGGAAAATATGACTCGCGTGCGTTCAAAAAGTCCGTCGGACTGAACGGCGTCGGCACGAAAGCCGTAAATGCGTTGTCTTCCTGTTTCCACGTAAAATCCGTGCGCGACGGCTTGTCCCGCACCGCTGAGTTTTCCAGAGGCATTCTGCTCGAAGAAAGCCCCGAAACTCCATCTTCGGAAAAAAGAGGTACGGAAATCATCTTTGAACCCGACCCTGATATTTTTTTAAATTACAGATTCAGAGCAGAATACATAGAAAAATTATTAAAAACCTATAGCTATCTCAATCCCGGACTGAAAATTTATTTTAACGGCGAAGAATTTTACTCCGAAAACGGTTTGCAAGACCTTTTAAAGGAAAATATCGAAGGCGAGGTAGTCTATCCTCTCATTCACCTGAAAGGCGAAGACATTGAAATTGCCTTTACACACAGCGAAAAATCTCAGTCTGAGACCTATTTTTCTTTCGTGAACGGACAGCACACCACGCAAGGCGGAACTCATCTTACGGCTTTCAAAGAAGCGGTTGCCAAAACCATTCGCGAGTTTTTTAACAAAAATTATGAATCGGCGGACATACGAAAATCCATTATCGCAGCAATTTCCATAAAGGTAATTGAGCCTGTATTTGAATCTCAGACCAAGACCAAGCTCGGAAGCAACGACATGGGACCTGACCTGACATCGATACGAACTTTCATCAATGATTTTCTAAAAACCAATCTGGACAATTTTCTGCATAAAAATTCCGACATTGCCCAGCCTCTGGAACGGAAAATCAGGCAGTCTGAAAATGAGAGAAAAGAACTTTCCGGCATTCAGAAACTGGCGCGCGAACGGGCGAAGAAAGTCAGCCTGCACAACAAAAAACTACGCGACTGCCGTCAGCATTACAACGACCAGAAGTCGCCGAAAAAGCAAGAAACCACGATTTTTATTACGGAGGGCGATTCGGCTTCGGGTTCGATTACGAAGAGCCGCGATGTGGACACGCAGGCAGTTTTCAGTCTGCGGGGGAAACCGTTGAACAGTTACGGCTTGACGAAAAAAATCGTGTACGAAAATGAGGAATTTAATCTTTTGCAGGCGGCGCTGAATATCGAACTGAGTTTGGAAGATTTGCGCTACAACAACGTGGTCATCTCTACCGATGCCGACGTGGACGGAATGCACATCCGCTTGTTGATGATTACTTTTTTCCTGCAATTTTTTCCCGATTTAATCAAAAACGGACATTTGTATATTCTTCAAACTCCGCTTTTCAGGGTCAGAAATAAAAAAGAAACACGCTATTGTTACACGGAAGAAGAACGCTTGAAAGCAATCAGAGAACTGGGCAAAAGTCCTGAAATTACGAGATTTAAGGGCTTGGGGGAAATCTCTCCTGACGAATTTAAAAATTTCATCGGAAAAGACATGCGTTTAGAACCGATTATGCTCAGCAGGGATATGTCTATTGACGAAATGCTGGAATTTTACATGGGCAAAAACACTCCTGTACGTCAAGAATTTATTATTAATAATTTGGTTATTGACAATATATGAGTATAGTGTTACGTTAAGTCTAAAAATGTCTAAAAATATATGTGAAAAAATATTTGACCGACATTAATCATACATAATAAATAAAAATGAAACTGCAAAACCGAGCTACAAGGAACAAAGTTGCTATCCTTAACATTTTGTTGTTAATTGGATTGGCTACCAGTATTGTTTTCTTTTTTTTAAGGATAGAAATTAGAAGCTATGATATTATTGTTGCTGCCGTATGTTTAGTTTCTCTTCTGTGTCTCAACTACTTGGGGGCGCCGTTTTTCAAATACGACAGCAATGGAGAAACGTTGATTATTCAAAATGAAAAAGCCCTGCCTTTCTCGCTGACAAGAGAACATTCGGCAGATTTCCCCAAAGAGAAACTGACAAAATTTTCCATTAACTATCATTTTTTATTTAAACGGACGTTGGAAATTTACATCAAAAGCAGAAGAGGTAGCCACGGCCGCTCAAAATTAAGTTTTAATATCAGCTATCTCGACAGAAAAGATGTGGCAAATTTAAAAATTTCTTTAAACAAGATGCTTCATGAAAACAACAAAGTTACTATCTTTGACGCGCCAAACGAAGATAACGATGTTCAAAAAGGAACATCCGGTGAACTAAAATTGAATGGAAGTACATAATAATAACGAAGAAAAAAACGAACACCAACAGACACCCAAAGAAAGCATTACCAAAGTTTCCGGAATGTACCAAAACTGGTTTCTGGACTATGCTTCTTATGTAATATTAGAACGGGCGATTCCCTCCATTTATGACGGACTGAAACCCGTGCAGAGACGCATCCTTCACTCAATGAAAGAGTTGGAAGACGGGCGGTACAACAAAGTTGCCAATATAGTCGGCAATACCATGAAATACCACCCTCACGGCGATGCTTCCATCTCGGACGCTATTGTCCAGCTCGGACAAAAAGAATTACTGATTGACCCTCAGGGAAATTGGGGGAATATCTATACAGGAGACCCCGCAGCAGCGGCGCGGTACATCGAGTCCCGCCTCACGCCCTTTGCGCTGGAAGTCGCTTTCAATTCCAAAACCACCGTCTGGCAGCCCTCCTACGACGGACGAAACAAAGAACCCGAAAACCTGCCGATAAAATTTCCGCTTCTGCTTTCGCAAGGCGTGGAAGGAATCGCCGTTGGACTTTCGACCAAAGTTTTGCCTCACAATTTCAACGAATTGATAGACGCTTCCATTGCCCATTTAAAAGGAAAATCTTTTGTCTTATATCCTGATTTTCAAACAAGAGGACTCGTTGATATTTCCAACTACAACGACGGCGAGCGCGGCGGAAAAATCCGTGCACGGGCAAGAATTTACAATCCTGAAAAAGGATTCTTAATAATTAACGAAATTCCGTACGGAACGAATACAAGTTCGCTCATCGACAGCATTCTGAAAGCCAACGATAAAGGCAAAATCAAAATTAAAAAAGTAGAAGACAACACCGCCGCCGAAGTGGAAATTCTGATTCACTTGGCAAACGACGTTTCTCCCGACAAGATGATCGACGCTTTGTACGCTTTCACCGACTGCGAAATTTCTATTTCGCCCAACGCCTGCGTTATTGATGTCGATAAACCCGAATTTCTGACCGTTTCGGAAATTCTGCGTCGAAATACAGACCATACCGTCGGATTGCTCAAAAAAGAACTCGAATTTGAATTGGGTGAATTGCAGGAACAATGGCATTTTTCTTCATTGGAACGAATTTTCATCGAAAACCGCATCTATCATAAAATTGAAGAGTTGGAAAGTTGGGAAGAAGTCGTACCGACGATTGACCTTGAGTTGAAGCCGTTTACGGCTCACCTGCTTCGCGAAGTTACGGAAGAAGACATCTTGAAACTGACCGAAATTAAAATTAAAAGAATTACCAAATTTGATTTGGGCAAAGCCGAAAACGATATTCAGGCGCTGGAAGGAAAAATCAAGGAAGTCAAGCACCATTTGTCAAATTTGATTGAATATACGATTGAATATTTTACAAACATCAAGAAAAAATACGGCAAGGGCAGGGAACGCAAAACAGAAATCAGAACCTTTGACAACATTGATGCTGCAAAAGTGGCGGTCGCCAATGTGAAGTTCTACGTGAACCGTGAAGAAGGATTTATCGGCTCTTCGCTGAAAAAAGATGAATATCTGTTCGACTGTTCCGACATTGACGATATTATCGTTTTCCGTCAAGACGGTATGATGCTCGTTACCAAAGTCGATTCCAAAACCTTTGTCGGAAAGAACATTACCCACGTTGGAGTATGGAAAAAGAACGACAACCGCACCATTTACAATTTGATTTACCGCGAAGGAAAAACAGGTCCTTGGTATATGAAACGCTTTCCTGTAACGGCAATCACGCGGGACAAGGAGTACAGCCTCGCTTCGGAAACCAAAGGCTCTGAAATTCAGTATTTTTCCGCCAATCCGAACGGCGAAGCAGAAGTCGTTGCCATCATGCTGAAACCCAGCCAGCGACTGAAAAAACTGAAATTTGACATTGATTTTTCAGAACTTGCAATTAAAGGGAGGGCTTCCAAAGGAAATCTCGTCTCCAAAAACTACATAAAGAAAATTGAACTGAAAGAAACAGGCGTTTCCACTCTTGCGCCGCGAAAAATCTGGTTTGACGAATCCATTCAAAGGCTCAACGCCGACGGTCGCGGGACGTATTTGGGAGCATTTAGAGGGAATGATAAGATTCTGACAATCAACCCACAAGGCATTGCCAAACTTCATACTTTTGATTTAATGAACCATTTTGACAACGATTTGCTCATATTGGAAAAATGGAATTCTGAAAAACCGATTTGCTGTATTTATTACGACGGCGAAAAGTCTATCTATTACATTAAGAGGTTTTTAGTTGATGACACGATGAATCCGCAAGTGTTCTTCGTTTCTGAACACCCAAAATCTTTTATTGAATGGGTCGGAACGGGCTGGAAACTCATTGCAGAAATCAATTTTGGGAAAGACAAACCTGAGGAAATCGTTGATTTGGAAGAATTTATTACTGTGAAAGGAATCAAGGCACAAGGAAATCAGTTGTCAAAAGAGAAAATAAAAAACATTCAAGTCAGAGAAGAAGAAATTCCTGAACCTGAATCAACAGAAGAACCTGAACCAGAAGAAGATAGCAATAATTTTGACGAAGACGATCCAGACAGAGGCGAACAAATTAACCTTTTTGACTAAAAACCTGACAAATATTAGGTGAATTTTCTTTGAACCGGTGTATAAAATACACTAAATTTACCCGATAAAAATTTGAACAGTCATGTTATCAATACAAAAAAAACTAACTAACAGTTTCCTGTCATTATTGAGTTTCCCTTCCACAGCGATGGGGTTTGCTCTTTCCGTACAAATTTCAGCGCTCAGTTGGATTTTATCTACCCAATATCATTTGGAAATCGACAAAATCGGTTTGGTTTGGGCGGCAGGTCCCACTGCCGGAATCTTGGGACAGGTGATTATCGGGCTTATCAGCGACAACGTTTGGTTTTGGGGCGGACGGCGGAAACCTTTTATTTTCATCGGAGGCGTTTTAGCCGCTCTCTCTTTGCTGGCTTTGCCGAACATTGGTTTTATCCACGAGAAAAGCGGCGTCAGCCTTTTTGTGGTTGCCGTGATTGTGGCTCTGACCTTAGACCTTTCGATTAACATCAGTTTCAACCCGACGCGCTCTATTATCGCCGACGTTACAACGGAAGAAAAACGAACCAAAGGCTATACGATTATGCAGACCGTTTCAGGGTCTTTCGGCGTGCTGGCTTATGCTATCGGCGCTGTTTGGGGCAATATAAACCTGATTTATATTGCCGTATTTCTGGTATTTGTGATGTCCGTCTTGCCGATGTTTTTCATTGAAGAACCTCGTCATTTGGGCGCACAGGCAACAGAAAATCTGCAAGATGAAACCGTAACAGAATACCGAAAAACGGATTATCCCAACTTTATCAAATTATTTATTGCGCACTTTTTCACGTGGTTAGGCGTTCAAACGATGTTTGTTTATATGTTTGCCTATGTGCAGAACCGATTCCCCGAATTTGTCGTTGCCGCTTCGCAAAACCTTTCTGAAAGCGAGAAAACCGACATCAACAATCAAATTGGAAGTATTATTTCCATTTCGTTTTTACTGCTGAATTTGATAGGAGCATTGCTTCCTGCCTTTATTTTGGATCCTTTGACGGAAAAAATAGGGAAAGTAAAAACGCATTTTCTCTGTCTGTTTATCATGGCTTTGGCATATTTTGGAATTATTTACTACGGCAACATCAGTTTTGGAGAAGTAAGTCTTTTCGGCAAACGGTTTGTTTTTTATTCCGTATATATTTTCATGATTATTGCAGGTATCGGCTGGGCGGCTATTGTGAGCCTTCCTTTTGCAATCATGTCTCAGCAGGTAAGCCCGAAAACGGTCGGGCTGTTTATGGGAATTTTCAATTTATCGGTTGTGCTGCCTCAATTAGTGTCGAGTTCCTACTTGGGATCGGTCATCAAAGATGCGGCAGACAAGAGCATCATATTTGAAATCAGCGGATTTTCTCTGCTCGTTTCCGCCCTCTTGTGGCTTTTGGTGAAAGAACCGAAAGTGAATAAATAATTTCAAAAAATTGATACGGGTTTAAATAATATTTTTTATTTTTGCACCCGCTAAAAGGGACAAGCCTCCTTAGCTCAGCGGTAGAGCAATTGTTTCGTAAACAATAGGTCGCAAGTTCAAATCTTGTAGGAGGCTCAATATTAAAACCTTTACCACATTAGGTTTTAAGATTTTTTAAAAATATTTTTCCAACATTGAAGATTCAAACGTTAACAAAAACATTAACAAAATGAAGCGCAAATGAAAAAAAGAATCTTACTCTCTGACGGCTGCTCATGCAGCACGTCTTGTATTTATCCGCCCGACTGGCAAAGCGGTGGAAAGGCTTTACTGAAAAAAATATGGTATATCAGTTACCGCTTTTCTCCCGCAAAGTTATTGAAATTGCATCATTTAGGTAAATATTTTTGAATATAATTTATTGATAATCAAAATATTAGACTGTGTTTTTAAGGGGATTATTTATTATTCTATTATTTTTATTTCCTCCTCCGTCAGCCCATACAACGCATACACCATCCTGTCGATTTCCTTATCGGTCTCTGCAATCTGACTGACAAAATTACTACATTCTGCCTTATAGTTAGTAAAATATTCTTCCCATGCCATTTTCAATAAACAACTGCAACCGTTTTTCGGGCAAAAATTCTGTTACCAATTCAGAATTATAATACAAAAAATCTTTGTCGTCCAAATGATATGCCTGTATAAACAAGCCATCGGTAACAAAAACGATTTTCACATTCAACGGTTGTGCGTATTTTGTAATGCCTTGTTCTAATGCTTTTTCCAAACTAACTCCCGGTCGTTTGGCTTCAATAATGGCAATCTGTTTTAGAGTTTCGGAAGAATACAGCACATAATCAGGTTTAGAGCCTTTGAATTTCTGATTTTCTTCAACAGTTCTTGCTCGTTCTGTGAAACAATTACACTTCGGATTATTTTCGTCA
>JAITOO010000041.1 GCA_031289875.1 Flavobacteriaceae bacterium | reverse complement strand
TACAAATGGGACTACTATCCAAAATACTCTTTTTGGCAATTATATTATAAAAACCACCACCACCACAGGAAGCATAACTACTGCGTTAAAAAAATCGCCGCTTTTACCTATTGAGTGGGAGCAAGCAAAACCCTATAATCAGTCAATATCATTAGTATGTCCCACTGTTGAGGGAGGTAAAGCCTATACAGGCTGTGTAGCAACAGCAACGGCACAGATTATGGCATACTGGAAATACCCCGCACAAGTTAACTGGACATTATTAAACAAATATACCGAACGCCCCAATGCCTATCCCAATGTGATGGGAAAATTAGATGCGAAAAATGCTGTGGGTGCAGAAGCAGAGGCTTTCAGAACGCAGGTTGCAAATTTAATGAAAGAGATTGGTAATGGGGTGGGTATGAAATACGGTTGCGACGGAAGCAGCGCCCAAACGTATGACGCCGTTAGTTTTATGAAAAGGTTAGGCTATAAAGGCGGAAGTTCTTCATTTCTTAATATCTATAACTTTCCGGAGACATATAACTCAGTATATCAAGATAAGCCTGTTTTAATTAGTGGTCAATCAAAAAAAGTTAAACACAAATTTCTTGGAATAACTATTTATACTACTTATAAAGGTCATGCATGGGTTGTTGATGGTTATCTAAGACAGCAACAGCAAGTAACAGTTACTGTTCAGTTGATTAAAAAATCAACAGGACAAGTAATCAGCCAATCTACCCACACGGGTTATAATTATATAAATTTTTTGCACAATAACTGGGGGTGGAGGAAAGGAGTAAACAATGGTTATTATGTAGAAGGCGCTTTTAATGCTAATGCGCAGGAATTGTCTTCCGGTTCTAAAAAAACATTAGATGAAGGACAAGCTTATAACTATCAATATCAAATAAAAATTTATCCGGGAATCTATAAACCTTAATAATTATGAAAAAATTAATTTTTTTATTGATATTATCTTTATCTGCTATTGCTTGTGAAGATAATGGTATGGTTGGCGATTGTTCCAATCCTGTAAAGTTTTCTGAAGAAGTTCTAAATTTTAATTACACAGGAGGAACTTCTACTGTTACTGCCAATCATGAATATTGGTGGATTGCAGAATATATCTACATTGACGGAATTATCTATTATGATATGAATGATTTTCAAGTAGAATGGTCAGGTGGTGAAGAATACAGCGGACATATTATTAAGATTGAAGGCGATTGGTTTACTATTACGCGAGTTGATGGATATACGCTATCTATCTCTATTGACCAAAATAAAACAGGTAAAGACAGACAATTAATCCTCTATGGAAATAGAGTAGATTGCGGTTGTGGTATAACAGTCAGTCAATCAGCAGAATGAAAAACCAATAAACCTAACAGTTTATGAGAAAATATTTAATAATATTAGCATCTGTTCTATTTATGTTTTCATGCGATGAAAGCTCCCCTATTGGGTTACAAGACGATACTATAAAATTATCTACAAAAGAGTTATCCATTGGCGCAGAAGGCGGAACGGCAGTTGTAACTTCGGAAGGAAAACATTGGGCTTTGGATTGGGTTTATACCAACGGCGCTCCTATATCGACTGAAGACATGGTAATTACAACACAAAATTATGAAACAATAAAATTTGAAGGCGAATGGTTTACTATTTTTAAAGAAAATTCTCAAAAATTAGTATTTACAATATCGCCGAACAAAACGGGACAGCAAAGAGGATTATCAGTCGGCTTAATGGACGCAAATTATGGAACTTATATATCTTTAACGCAATCAGCAGAATGAAAAACCAATAAGCCTAACAGTTTATGAAAAAACATCATTATTGTCCGCTAAAAGCATAACATTAATAAATTTCATTGTTTACCAAAGGAAAGCCGTTTTTCATAAAGGAACGGCTTTTGCGCATTTTCTCTTCTTTTTCAGGAGATAAATCATGCCTGAATTTTTTGAAAAACCTTATTTAATAAGTAAATTTGCTTGTTATTCTATCAATTATAAAAAAATAAAAATGGCATTACAGAAAATCAATCCAACCCAAACGCAAGCGTGGAAAGCGTTAGGAGAGCATTATAATCAATTAAAAAATAAACACTTACGCGACTTGTTTGTGCAAGACCCACAACGTTTTGAAAAATATTCCATAAAATTTAATGACATTCTATTCGATTATTCCAAAAACAGAATGGACGACGAAACGTTAAAACTCTTGTTCCAATTAGCAGAAGAAACGCAATTGAAAGACGCCATCGAAAAGCAGTTTGCGGGAGACAAAATCAACGAAACCGAAAATCGCGCCGTGCTGCACACTGCTTTGCGGAATCGTAAAAACACGCCTGTTTATGTAGATGGCGAAGATGTGATGCCCAAAATCAACAAAGTTTTGACGCAGATGAAAGACTTTTCCGACTCCCTGATTTCCGGAATGTGGAAAGGCTTTACAGGAAAGGAAATTACTGATGTTGTGAACATCGGCATCGGTGGTTCGGATTTGGGACCTTTGATGGTAACGGAGGCGCTGAAACACTACAAAACCCGATTGAATCTTCATTTCGTCTCCAACGTGGACGGAACGCACATAGTGGAAACTTTAAAAACTTTGAATCCTGAAACCACGCTGTTTATCATTGCTTCCAAGACTTTTACTACGCAGGAAACCATGACCAATGCCCACGCCGCGCGCAGATGGTTTTTGGAAACTGCCAAAAACGAAACGGAAATCGCTAAACATTTCGTAGCCCTTTCTACCAACGAAAAAGACGTTACCAAATTCGGCATTGACAAGAACAACATGTTTGAGTTTTGGGACTGGGTCGGCGGGCGATATTCACTTTGGTCTGCAATTGGTTTAAGTATTTGTCTTGCAGTGGGTTTTGATAATTTTTCTCAATTGTTAGACGGAGCATATGAAGTTGATTTGCATTTCAGAAATACAGATTTTCAGCATAATATTCCTGTAATTTTGGCATTGCTGGGCATTTGGTACAATAATTTTTTTGGTGCGGAAACCGTTGCGCTGCTACCTTACGAACAGTACCTGCACCGCTTTGCGGCGTATTTTCAGCAGGGAGATATGGAATCTAACGGAAAAACCATTGATCGAAGCGGAAACAAAGTCAATTACCAGACAGGAACGGTCATTTGGGGAGAACCCGGTACAAACGGGCAACATGCTTTTTATCAATTGATACATCAAGGCTCGAAGTTGATTCCGTGCGACTTTTTCGCAGGGGTGAACACGTTGAACCCCGTTTCCGACCAGCATGAAAAGTTGATTTCCAATTTCTTTGCTCAGACCGAAGCGCTGGCTTTTGGAAAGACGGAACAGCAGGTGGTTGAGGAACTGAAACAGCAGGGAAAAACCGATGAACAAATCAATTTCTTGAAACCGTTTAAGATTTTTGATGGCAATAGACCTACCAATTCTTTCTTGTACAAACTTTTAACGCCAAGATTATTGGGCGAACTTCTTGCTTTGTACGAACAGAAAATTTTTGTTCAGGGCGTGATTTGGAATATTTTCAGTTTTGACCAGTGGGGTGTGGAACTCGGCAAACAATTGGCAAATAAAGTATTGCCTGAACTTGTTAATGACGAAAAAATCACTTCGCACGATTCCTCCACCAATGGGTTAATCAACGCTTACAAGGCGATGAGGAAGTAGCTGAAAATCAATAATTCACATTAAAAAGGTCAAAAAATATTTTTTTGACCTTTATTTATTGCAGATAATTCAAAATTGAATTTGAACAATTTTTTCCTCAAAAATATAATAAACATGCGGCTAAATTAAAAGAAATAATGTACTTTTACTTATCAAATGCAATTAATCAACTAAAAAATAACAAATAACATGACGACAATACGGAATAAGAATTACACTTTGCCTATTATTATGATGTTCCTTTTATTTGTGATGATTTCTTTCGTAACAGGACTTGCCAGCCCGATAGGAGTGATTTTGAAAGAACAGTTCGGTGCGTCTAATTTCACTTCGCAACTTGGAAATGCGGCAAACTTTATTGCCTACGCATTTATGGGTATTCCCGCAGGTCTGCTTTTGCAGAAGAAAGGATACAAACAAACCGCTCTCATGGCTATTATGATAGGTTTTGTCGGAGTTTTGGTTCAATATTTTTCAGGTTCATTGAAGAGTTTTCCGGTTTACGTTGCCGGCGCATTTGTAACGGGATTTTCCATGTGTTTGCTGAACACCGTCGTAAATCCGATGTTGAATACATTAGGAAACGGTGGTAAAAAAGGCAATCAACTCATTCTAATTGGTGGCACATTCAGTTCGTTGAGCGCTACAATCGTCCCTGTTTTGATTGGTTATTTTATCGGAAATGCTGTTCGCCCAAACATTTCGGACGCAAATCCTGCGCTATATATAGCAATGGGAACATTTGCCCTTGTGTTCATCGTTTTTACTTTAGTGGACATTCCGGAACCACACCTCTCTAAAAAAGATGAATCAAAAGTAAAAGACAAATATAGTCCATTATCTTTTCGCCATTTTATATTGGGCGCCGCAGCCATATTTATTTATGTAGGTATTGAGGTTGGTATATCAAACATCTCCAATCTTTTTATGACTACAAAAACAGAGGCTCAGGCTAAAGATTATATTACAGAATTTCAAAAACAACAAAGCGATGCAACTTATTTAGCCCAAATAAAAGCAGATGCAAATGCCGCTGTTGCAGTCGCTGATAAAGCCGGAAAAGAAAAGTCGCCTGATGTAAAAGAAAAAGTAAAAACAGCCAAAAAAATGGACTCTAAAATCATATCGAAAGAAGATTACGAAAAAGTCGTGAAAGTAGATAAAGATAAAGTGTATGGGTTAGGAATTGATGCAACCATTGCAGGGTCTGTTGTAGGGACATATTGGTTCTTGATGCTGATAGGTCGTTTTATAGGAGCGTCTCTCGGTGCAAGATTTTCAAGTAAAAACATGCTCACATTCGTATCTTTATTAGGCTTGCTTTTTGTTTTGTTAGCGATTTTTATACCCGAATCAAATCAAATAGATATGCCTGTTTTTAAATCAGATATTTCGTTCGGAATGGAGAAAGTTCCCTTAGGCATAATGTTTCTGGTACTTTGTGGTCTCTGCACCTCTGTTATGTGGGGAGGCATCTTTAATTTAGCCGTCGAAGGTTTGGGTAAATATACAGCCGCCGCATCCGGCATCTTTATGGTAATGGTTTGTGGTGGAGGGGTTTTACCTTTAATACAAGGGCAAATTGCCGATATGGCAGGTTATATGGCAAGTTATTGGGTGATATTTGCCGGATTAGCATTTTTACTGTTTTACGCATTGGTTGGCAGCAAAAATGTGAATAAGGATATTCCTGTGTAAAAAAAAATTAGAGAAATAAATAATCTTTTTTGCACAATAAAATAAAAGTCATATCTTTGCACCCTTAATAATTTATAAAAAGAGATGTTAATATGCTAATAATTCCTGTAAAAGACGGCGAATCAATTGATAAAGCCCTAAAGAAATACAAAAGAAAATACGACAAAACAGGCGTTGTAAAAAAGTTGCGCAGCAGACAACAGTTTATAAAACCCTCAGTCATCAAGAGGCAGCAGATTATTAAGGCAGCCTACAAGCAGAAGATGCAAAGCAAAGAAGAAGCATAAGATTTTTCTAAAATATAACGATACACTCAAGTTTAGCATTAAATTTGAGTGTTTTTTTTTATGGGAAAAGAAGAATTTCTAACATATCTTAAATTGGAAAAAAAATATTCTCCGCTCACGGTGCAAAGCTATGACAAAGATTTAACCGATTTAGAAGACTTTCTGCTCACAACCGAAGGTTTTTCAGAAATCCATAATGCGGACAAAAAACAACTGCGCAATTTCCTCATTCATCTCACACAACAAAAACTATCGGTGCGCACCGTCAATCAGAAAATATCCGCCGTGCGGAGTTTCTTCAAATATCTGCTGAGAGAAAATGAAATTGAAAAAAATCCCGCATCAGAACTGCAAAATCTAAAATCCAAAAAACGAGTTCTTATCCCTTATACAGAAGAAGAAATTCAATTTTTTGAAACTCATTTCAATGAAATTGAAGAAGATACCGATTCCGAATTTGAAAAAACAAGAAATCTCCTGATTTTTGAATTTTTTTACCGAACAGGCATTCGACGCATCGAACTCATTGAGCTGGAAGAGGCGCAAATAGACCTTTCGGAAAAAAATATCCGCGTTATCGGCAAGAGAAACAAAGAACGCCAGATTCCCATCACGGACGAATTAAAAGCTCAAATTATCAACTATTTGAAAGTCAAGAAACAAGAAATCCCGTCGGGCGAAAAATATTTTTTCACGGACAAAAAAGGAAAAATTTTGAAAGAAAAATTTGTGTATAACTTGATAAATAAGTACCTTAGTGCTGTAACAACGAAACAGAAAAAAAGTCCGCATATGTTGCGCCATACCTTTGCTACCCATTTGCTGAATAACGGAGCAGAACTCAATTCCATAAAGGAAATTTTGGGACACAGCAGTTTGGCGGCAACGCAGGTTTATACCCACAGTAATATCGAAGATTTAAAAAGAGTGTTTAACCAAGCCCATCCTTACGGGCATAAAATTGAAAAGAAAGATGAAAATTAAAACACAAGCAGTAAATTTTAACGTACAAGATTCTTTATTAGAATTTTTAGACAAAAAGTTGAACAAATTAGAAGTATTTTACGACCGAATTATCGGAGCAAAAGTGTACCTGAAACTCGAAAACGGCAGTGAAAAATCCAATAAGACCGTTGAGATAGTTTTGCAAGTTCCCGGTAACGACCTGACTGCCATAAAAACGTCGGAATCATTTGAAGAGAGCATAAACTCCGCATGTGATGCACTTAAAAAGATGATTATCAAAAAGAAAGAAAAAACAGCATAAAAAAATGCAGAAAAATTATAAATAAAATTTGCATATAAACAAAATATAACTACCTTTGCAGTCCGTAAAAATAAAAACGGACTGTTTCTTTGAAATAACCAAATAAGCCTCCATAGCTCAGCTGGCCAGAGCACGTGATTTGTAATCTCGGGGTCGTGGGTTCGAATCCCTCTGGAGGCTCAGTAATAAATATTGGGGAGATACTCAAGCGGCCAACGAGGGCAGACTGTAAATCTGCTGTCTTACGACTTCGGAGGTTCGAATCCTCCTCTCCCCACAAATTATTCAATAATTCTTTGTAATTTCAGAAAAATTGGTACATTTGCCGAGAAATTACATCTAAGGTAAAAAAACACAGGCGGAAGTAGCTCAGTTGGTAGAGCGTCAGCCTTCCAAGCTGAATGTCGCGAGTTCGAACCTCGTCTTCCGCTCAATTTTTTAAGCCGATGTAGCTCAGGGGTAGAGCGCTTCCTTGGTAAGGACGAGGTCACGGGTTCAATTCCCGTCATTGGCTCTAATTTCCTGCTATTTTTCCCTTTTATTTATTGAATGTAAGACACTTATCCTGCTGTTAAAAAATTTATAACATAAAAATTTTTTACAAGTTGTTGTTGTTTAAAAAATAATCAGTATATTTGCACTCATTTTTAGAAATTAATAAAAAAATTATCATGGCAAAAGAAACTTTTAAACGTACAAAACCACACCTTAATATAGGTACAATCGGTCACGTTGACCACGGAAAAACCACTTTAACTGCTGCTATTACAAAAATTTTGTCTGAAAAAGGATTGGCAGAAAAAAAAGATTTTGACCAAATCGATGCCGCTCCGGAAGAAAAAGAAAGAGGTATTACTATTAACACCGCTCACGTAGAATATCAAACCGTAGCACGCCATTATGCACACGTAGACTGTCCGGGACATGCCGACTATGTGAAAAACATGGTTACAGGCGCTGCCCAGATGGACGGTGCAATCTTGGTAGTTGCCGCTACAGACGGTCCCATGCCTCAAACCCGTGAACATATCTTGCTTTGCCGTCAGGTAAACGTGCCAAGAATCGTCGTTTTTATGAACAAAGTCGATATGGTGGACGACCCGGAATTGCTGGAATTGGTGGAAATCGAAGTAAGAGACCTGTTGTCTTTTTACGATTATGACGGAGACAATACCCCTGTGATTCAAGGCTCTGCATTAGGCGCATTGAACGGAGAACCAAAATGGGTAGAAGGCGTAGAACAACTGATGGATGCAGTAGATACATGGATAGAGTTGCCGGTTCGCGACCAAGACAAACCATTCCTGATGCCTGTCGAAGACGTGTTCTCTATTACAGGACGCGGTACTGTGGCAACAGGACGTATCGAAGCAGGCGTTATCAACTCAGGCGACCATGTAGACATCGTAGGTATGGGTGATGAAAAATTAACCTCTACGGTAACAGGCGTTGAAATGTTCCGTAAAATCCTTGACAGAGGAGAAGCAGGAGACAACGTAGGTCTGTTGTTGAGAGGTATCGAGAAAACCGACATCAGAAGAGGTATGGTAATCGCTAAACCGGGTTCAGTAACTCCTCACAAGAAATTCAAAGCAGAGGTGTATATCCTGACTAAGGAAGAAGGAGGACGCCACACGCCATTCCACAACAACTACCGTCCACAGTTCTATGCAAGAACTACCGATGTTACAGGAACAATTTCTCTTCCGGAAGGAGTAGAGATGGTGATGCCGGGCGACAACCTGACTATCATTGTGGAACTGCACTCCCTAATTGCTTTGAATAACGGTCTGAGATTCGCTATCCGCGAAGGCGGTAGAACCGTAGGAGCAGGACAGGTAACAGAACTTTTGGATTAATAAAAATATTATATAAAAACAGAAAGGCTCGGACAAAGGGTCTTTCTGTTTGATACGGGCGTAGCTCAGCTGGTAGAGCATCGGTCTCCAAAACCGAGGGTCGTGAGTTCGAATCTTACCGCCCGTGCAAAAATTTTAATAAATGAATGGACTAATTAACTATTTAAAAGGTTCGATGGAAGAATTTAGAGACCACGTAGAGTGGCCTAAATGGTCGGATTTGCAGTCTTCCACCTCTGTGGTGGCAGTCGCAACCATTATCATGTCCATATTCTGCTTCGCAGTAGATTGGAGTTTGACTAAGATTCTTCATACTATATATATAGTTTTAATAAATTTAAAAGCTTAGAAAGTCAGCACGATGAGTGAGATGAAATGGTATGTACTGAAAACAATCAGTGGGCAAGAAATTAAGGTGAAAACCTATATCGAAAATGAAGTCGAGAGGGATATTCATCTCAAAAGTAATTTTGGACAAGTGGTTGTGCCTATGGAAAAAGTAGTACAAATCAAAAACGGAAAGAAAACACAAAGAGAAAAAGTATATTATCCGGGCTATATTATGCTGGAAGCTAACCTGATAGGAGAACTTCCCCATACTATGAAAAATATTCCCGGAGTCATCAGTTTTTTAAGCGCAACGAAAGGCGGCGACCCTGTTCCGATGAGACGGAGCGAGGTCAGCAGAATGTTCGGCAAAATGGACGAACTCTCCGAAACGGAAGATTTGAACATTCCGTTTGTATTTGGAGAAACGGTGAAAGTTATCGACGGACCGTTTAACGGATTTAACGGAACGATTGAAAAAATCAACGAAGAAAAAAGAAAACTCGAAGTTATGGTGCTGATTTTCGGAAGAAAAACACCAATAGAACTGAGTTTTTCGCAAGTAGAAAAAGTATAAAATAGGCTGCTTCCACAGATTATATAAAAACATTTTTAACTAAAAATTAAAATGGCAAAAAGAATTTTTAAAATGGTAAAACTCCAAGTGAAGGGAGGACAAGCAAACCCTTCGCCGCCCGTAGGACCCGCATTAGGTGCTGCCGGCGTGAACATCATGGAGTTTTGTAAACAATTTAATGCCCGTACGCAAGACAAACAAGGTCAGGTACTTCCGGTGATTATCACGGTGTTTGAAGACAAGTCTTTCGACTTTGTCGTAAAAACTCCGCCCGTAACCATACAACTTTTGGCGGCTTCCAAAGCCAAAAAAGGTTCAGGTGAGCCTAACCGCGTTAAGGTAGCAGGCGTTTCTTGGGAACAAATCAAACAAATTGCAGAAGACAAAATGGTCGATTTGAACTGTTTCACTCTCCAATCTGCAATAAGCATGGTTGCCGGTACTGCAAGGTCAATGGGTATTAAAGTAACAGGACAAAATCCTCTAAACAACTAATCTCTAAGGAATTATGGCAGTATTGACAAAAAAACAAAAAGCAGTTGTTGCTAAGGTAGATAAAACAAAACTTTACACGCTGGAAGAAGCTTCCACACTCGTAAAGGAAGTAAGTTATACAAAATTTGACGCCTCTGTGGATATAGCCGTACGTTTGGGCGTTGATCCACGCAAGGCAAATCAAATGGTGCGCGGCGTAGTTTCCCTGCCTCATGGAACAGGAAAAAAAACCCGAGTGCTGGCTTTGGTAACCCCCGACAAGGAACAGGAAGCCAAAGATGCAGGCGCAGATTTTGTAGGTTTGGACGACTATCTCCAAAAAATAAAAGACGGCTGGACGGACGTTGATGTCATCGTTACACAGCCGCAGGTAATGGGAAAATTAGGACCTTTGGGAAGAATTTTAGGACCCAGAGGATTGATGCCTAACCCAAAGACAGGAACTGTAACTATGGAAATAGGCAAAGCAGTGGCAGAAGTAAAAGCAGGTAAAATCGACTTCAAAGTAGATAAATTCGGAATCGTACACGCCGCAATCGGAAAAGTATCTTTTGATGCCAAAAAGATTCAGGAAAACGCACACGAAATTATCTCTGCTTTGATAAAATTGAAACCTCAGGCAGCCAAAGGCATTTATGTGAAAAGCATGTACCTCTCCTCAACCATGAGCCCGGGTATTGCGATTGACCCCAAAGGTGTTAATTAAAATTAATTGAAGTATTATGACAAAGCAAGAAAAAGCACAAGTAATCGACGAATTGCAGGAAGTCCTCGAAGGAACGAATGTACTCTATATAGTTGACACCAACGGATTGAACGCACAACGGACTTCCGATTTGAGAAGATCCTGTTTTAAAAACGGAATTTCTGCCAAAGTGGTGAAAAACACCCTGCTCCAAAAAGCAATGGAAAAAATCGAAATCAAAGATTTTTCAGGACTTTTTGACAGCTTGAAAGGAAATACCACCATTTTCATTGCAGAAAAAGGCAACGCCCCTGCGAAGCTAATCCAAACGATTAGAAAAAAATCAGACAAGCCGATATTGAAAGCCGCATGGATAGATTCGGCAGTGTTTGTAGGAGACGACCAATTAGATGCGCTGGCAAATCTAAAATCCAAAGAAGAACTCGTTGGCGAAATCATCGGATTGCTGCAATCTCCTATTAAAAATGTGGTGTCTGCCCTTAAATCAGGCGGAAACACAATTGCAGGTTTAGTAAAAACCTTATCAGAAAAAGCGGAATAATACGCACTCATATATAAAAAGTTGTTAAACAAAAAAACAAAATTAAAATGGCAGATTTAAAACAATTAGCTGAAACCTTAGTAAATTTAACCGTAAAAGAAGTTAACGAATTAGCTGAGATTTTAAAAGAAGAATACGGAATAGAACCCGCAGCCGCAGCCGTAGCTGTTGCCGCAGGAGCTGCCGCAGGAGCTGACGCTCCCGCAGCAGAAGAAAAAACCGAATTTGACGTAATTTTAAAAGCCGCAGGCGCTAACAAATTACAGGTAGTTAAATTAGTTAAAGATTTAACCGGCAAAGGGTTGAAAGAAGCTAAAGAAGCAGTAGACAGCGCTCCGACTGCTGTTAAGGAAGGCATTTCCAAAGACGAAGCGGAAAGCCTGAAAAAACAGCTTGAAGAAGTTGGCGCAGAAGTTGAGTTGAAATAATTCAATTAACCCAAAAAGAAAGGTTTAGACTTCCGAAGTGCGCGCCGAAGAAGTCTAAGCCTATTTGTGTTTTTTAAACATTATTAATTTATTTTATGAGTAAACCATTGGCGACACACACTCAAAACTCAAAGAGATTCAGTTTCTCTCATTCAAAAGGACAAATCCAATATCCTGACTTTTTGGATATTCAGGTGAAGTCTTTCCAAGACTTCTTCCAGTTGGAAACCCGTCCTGACCAAAGAAAAAATGAAGGACTATTCAAAACGTTTACTGAAAATTTCCCCATTTCGGATACCAGAAATCAGTTCGTTTTAGAATTTTTAGACTATTTCGTTGACCCTCCCAAGTACTCCATTAACGAGTGTATTGAACGAGGGCTGACATACAGCGTACCACTCAAAGCGAGGCTAAAACTCTACTGCAACGACCCCGAACACGAAGATTTCGAAACCGTTGTGCAAGATGTGTATTTAGGTCCCGTTCCCTATATGACCCCAAGCGGATCATTCATCATCAACGGAGCGGAGCGGGTAGTGGTATCCCAACTGCACCGTTCGCCCGGTGTATTTTTTGGACAATCCTATCACGCTAACGGCGCAAAACTCTATTCCTCCAGAATCATACCTTTTAAAGGTTCATGGATGGAGTTCGCTACCGACATCAACAACGTGATGTACGCTTACATCGATAGAAAAAAGAAACTCCCGATGACAACGCTTCTTCGGGCTATCGGTTATCAAAGCGACAAAGATATTCTGGAAATATTCGACCTCGCCGAAGAAATCAAAGTGAACAAAGCCAACCTCAAAAAAGTATTGAGCAAAACTTTGGCTGCGAGAGTTTTAAATACATGGTTTGAGGATTTCGTCGATGAAGACACAGGAGAAGTAGTATCTATCGAAAGAAACGAAATCATCTTAGACCGCGAAACCGTTTTAGAACCGGAACACATTGACCTAATCATTGATTCGGGAGTGAAAACCATTCTCGTTCACAAAGACAACAGTTCCGAGTTCGCCATTATCCACAACACCCTGCAAAAAGACTCCACTAACTCCGAAAAAGAAGCCGTTGAGTACATTTACAGACAATTAAGAAACGCTGAACCTCCTGACGAAGAGACCGCAAGAGGCATCATAGAAAAACTCTTCTTCTCCGATGCCCGCTATTCGCTGGGCGAAGTAGGACGTTACAGAATCAACAAAAAATTAGGACTCAATATTCCTGAAGGCGTTCAGGTGCTGACCAAAGACGACATTATAGCTATCGTAAAATATCTGATAGAACTGATAAACTCCAAAGCCGAAGTGGACGACATCGACCACCTTTCCAACCGCCGCGTGAAAACCGTAGGCGAGCAGTTAGCCGGACAGTTCGGCGTAGGGTTGGCTCGTATGGCTCGCACCATTAAAGAAAGAATGAACGTGCGGGACAACGAAGTCTTCACTCCGATTGATTTGATTAACGCCAAGACTTTGACTTCCGTAATCAACTCATTTTTTGGAACCAACCAGTTGTCTCAATTCATGGATCAGACCAATCCGCTGTCCGAAGTAACCCACAAACGCCGTATGTCCGCTCTTGGACCCGGCGGCTTGTCGAGAGAAAGAGCAGGTTTTGAAGTGCGAGACGTTCACTATACGCATTACGGACGCATTTGCCCGATTGAAACCCCCGAAGGACCAAACATCGGATTGATTTCATCGTTGGCTTGCTATGCAAAAATCAATGAACTCGGTTTCATGGAAACGCCGTATCGGAAAATCGTGGACGGCAAAGTAGATTTGGCTTCCGAGCCTGAATATTTAACGGCAGAAGAAGAAGAAGGCAAAATCATTGCACAGGCAAATATCAATTTAGGCAACGACGGAACGATTCTCGACGAAAGAGTTATCTCACGCCAAGATGCTGATTATCCGGTTGTTGAATCCGGCAAAGTCGATTTGATAGACATTGCACCAAACCAGATTACAGGTATTTCCGCTTCGCTGATTCCTTTCCTCGAACATGACGATGCCAACCGTGCACTCATGGGGTCAAACATGATGCGTCAGGCAGTTCCGCTCTTGAAACCGGAAGCTCCGATTGTCGGAACAGGACTGGAATTTCAAGTGGCAAGAGATTCAAGAATTTTGATTAATGCAGACGGAGAAGGCGTGGTAGAATATGTCGATGCAGAAAAAATCATCGTAAAATACGACCGTACCGAAGACGAAGAACTTGTAAGTTTCGACTTGGCAAGCAAAGTATATAATCTGATTAAGTTCAGAAAAACCAATCAAAGTACTTCAATTACGCTGAAACCGATTGTAAAAGAAGGCGACAGAGTAACCAAAGGTCAAGTGATGACGGAAGGTTACGCCACCGAAAACGGCGAATTAGCATTAGGAAGAAACCTGCTCGTGGCATTCATGCCTTGGCAGGGATACAACTTTGAAGACGCTATCGTAATCAATCAAAGAGCCGTAAGCGAAGACTGGTTTACCTCTATTCACATCGACGAATATTCTCTGGAAGTGCGCGACACCAAACTTGGCATGGAAGAATTGACCTCCGACATTCCCAACGTCAGCGAAGAAGCGACCAAAGAACTCGATGAAAACGGTATGATTCGCATCGGGGCAGAAGTCAAAGCAGGCGATATTCTCGTTGGAAAAATTACTCCAAAAGGAGAATCTGACCCGACTCCGGAAGAAAAACTGCTCCGCGCCATTTTTGGCGACAAGGCAGGCGATGTGAAAGACGCTTCCTTGAAAGCAGAGCCTTCCCTGAAAGGCGTAGTGATAGATAAAAAACTCTTCACCAGAAACATCAAAGACAAACGCAAACGCGGAGACGAAAAATTAAAAATAGAGCATTTAGAAGCCGGATTTAAACTGAAATTCGACAATTTGAAAAACCAACTGCTCGAAAAACTCTTTATATTCTTGAACGGAAAAACTTCTCAAGGCGTGTATAACGACCTCAACGAAGAAGTAATACCGAAAGGAGTGAAATTCACTCAAAGACTTCTCGCAAGCATCGACGATTATTTCAACCTCACAGGCGGAAGCTGGACGATTGATGAATCCAAAAACGACCTGATTAAGGAATTGCTTTACAATTACAAAACCAAATACAACGACCTGCTCGGTTCGTTGAATCGCGGACGACATACAATCGCCGTCGGAGACGAACTCCCTGCGGGAATCGTGAAATTAGCCAAAGTCTATATCGCCAAAAAACGAAAACTCAACGTCGGCGATAAAATGGCAGGACGGCACGGCAACAAAGGCATCGTAGCAAAAATCGTCCGAGACGAAGATATGCCGTTCTTGGAAGACGGAACACCGGTAGATATCGTGTTGAACCCGCTCGGCGTGCCTTCCCGTATGAATATCGGACAGATTTACGAAACTGTTTTGGGCTGGTGTGGAAAAAAATTGGGCAGAAAATTTGCCACTCCTATTTTTGACGGCGCTACTGCCGAACAAATCGACGAACTGACCAAAGAAGCAGGCGTACCGCAATACGGAACAACCTACCTCTGCGATGGCGGAACAGGCGAGCGTTTTGAACAGAAAGCTACCGTTGGAGTGATTTATATGCTGAAACTCGGACACATGGTGGACGACAAGATGCATGCACGATCCATCGGACCTTACTCGCTGATTACTCAGCAGCCGCTGGGCGGTAAAGCTCAGTTCGGAGGACAACGATTCGGAGAAATGGAAGTCTGGGCGTTGGAAGCCTTCGGTGCGTCCAACATCTTGAGGGAAATCATTACCGTGAAATCCGATGATGTGATTGGTAGAGCCAAAACGTATGAAGCCATTGTAAAAGGCGACCCAATGCCTGAACCGGGCATTCCTGAGTCATTCAATGTGTTCCTGCACGAATTGCAGGGACTGGGCTTAGATATAAGATTGGAAGAATAATTTCCGATGTGTGTAATTTTTAATATTATTTCAATTTAATTGATATATAAAAACTCATGGCAGTTAAACAAAAAACCAGTAAGTTTAGTAAGATTTCAATAGGCTTAGCTTCTCCCGAAAGTATTTTGCAACAATCCAGAGGAGAAGTTCTAAAACCTGAAACCATTAATTACCGTACGCACAAGCCTGAACGAGACGGATTATTCTGCGAAAGAATTTTCGGACCCATAAAAGACTACGAGTGCGCTTGCGGCAAATACAAAAGAATCCGTTACAAAGGAATTGTCTGCGACCGATGCGGGGTGGAAGTTACCGAGAAAAAAGTGCGCCGTGAACGAATCGGACACATCAATCTGGTAGTTCCTGTAGCCCACATTTGGTATTTCCGTTCCTTGCCCAATAAAATAGGTTATCTGCTCGGCATTCCGTCCAAAAAATTGGATATGATTATCTACAATGAAAGATTTGTAGTCGTTCAGCCCGGAATTGCAAAAAAACTGAGCGGAGAAGATTTTGAACCTTTGGAATTTATCACGGAAGAAGAATATTTGGATATTCTGGAAACCCTTCCTATTGAAAATCAATATTTAGACGATTCCGACCCGAACAAATTTGTTGCCAAAATGGGAGCGGAATGTCTGGAAGAACTGCTGAAAAGAATTGATTTGGACGCTTTGTCTTACGAATTGAGGCACAAAGCCAACACCGATTCTTCAAAACAACGCCGTACAGAAGCCTTGAAAAGATTACAAGTCGTAGAAGCATTCAGAGAAGCCAATTCCGGCGGACACGTAAACCGTCCCGAATGGATGATTATGAGAGTACTGCCCATAATCCCGCCTGATTTGCGTCCGCTTGTGCCGTTAGACGGAGGGCGTTTCGCCACTTCCGACCTCAACGACCTGTACCGCCGCGTGATTATCCGCAACAACCGTTTAAAAAGACTGATGGAAATCAAAGCTCCCGAAGTGATTTTGCGCAACGAAAAGCGCATGTTGCAGGAAGCCGTTGATTCTCTGTTTGATAATACAAGAAAATCCTCAGCCGTAAAATCCGAATCCAACAGACCGCTGAAATCCCTTTCCGATTCCCTGAAAGGAAAACAAGGACGTTTCCGTCAAAACCTGTTGGGTAAACGTGTGGACTATTCCGCCCGTTCCGTAATCGTGGTCGGACCTTCCTTGCAGTTGCACGAATGCGGTCTGCCGAAAGATATGGCTGCCGAACTATACAAACCTTTTATTATCAGAAAATTAATAGAAAGGGGAATCGTTAAAACCGTAAAATCGGCGAAGAGGATTATCGAAAGAAAAGAACCGGTCGTTTACGACATCTTGGAAAACGTCATGAAAGGACATCCTGTCCTGCTTAACCGTGCGCCTACCTTGCACCGATTGGGCATTCAGGCATTCCAGCCAAGAATGATTGAAGGCAAAGCCATCCGTTTGCACCCGCTCGTTTGTACAGCATTCAATGCTGACTTTGACGGCGATCAAATGGCGGTGCACCTTCCTCTCGGTCCCGAGGCTATTCTGGAAGCTCAATTATTAATGTTGGCTTCTCAAAACATTCTGAATCCTGCCAACGGTTCTCCAATTCAAGTGCCGTCTCAGGACATGGTTTTGGGCTTGTATTACATGACCAAACCGCTCGTCCCTACCGATGACCGTCCTGTAAAAGGACACGGCGCAACGTTCTATTCCGCAGAAGAAGTGGAAATCGCCTACAACGAAAAAGCGGTTGAACTCAACGCCATGATTAAAGTCAAAACGCAGGTCAAAGAAGGAGAGGGATTTGGAGAAAAAATCATAGATACTACCGTTGGACGCGTGCTGTTCAACAAAATCGTGCCGCAACAGGCAGGCTATATCAATGAAATCTTGACCAAGAAATCACTGAGAAATATTATCGGTCAAATCTTAAAAGACACCGATTTTCCAACCACTGCCAAATTCTTGGACGACATGAAATCACTCGGATATGCAACCGCATTCAGAGGAGGGTTATCATTCAGTTTGGGAGATATTTTGATTCCGGACGAAAAGAAAACCATGATTCAAGAAGCCCACGACCAAGTGGACGGCATCAAAGGCAACTACGACATGGGATTGATAACCAACAACGAACGATACAATCAGGTCATTGACGTTTGGACAAATACCAATGCCAAGCTGACCGACCTTATCATGCAGAGAATGAAAAACGACAAAGGCGGATTCAACTCTGTGTATATGATGCTGGATTCAGGAGCGCGAGGCTCGAAAGAGCAGATTCGCCAGCTGGCAGGAATGCGAGGCTTGATGGCAAAACCCCAAAAAGCAGGCTCTGCGGGAGGAGAAATCATTGAAAACCCGATTATCTCCAACTTCCGCGAGGGACTTTCCATTTTGGAATATTTCATTTCCACGCACGGAGCGCGTAAAGGTTTGGCAGATACGGCGTTAAAAACTGCCGATGCGGGTTATTTGACCCGCCGTCTGGTTGATGTGGCGCAGGACGTCATCATCACCGAAAAAGACTGCGGAACCTTGCGCGGCATCGAAATCCGTCCGTTGAGAAAAAACGACGAAATCGTAGAACCTATTTCAGAAAGAATTTTAGGACGTATTTCACTTCATGACGTTTATCATCCGGACACCGACGAAATCTTAATCGAAGCGGGAGAAGTAATAACTTCCGAACTGGCTAAGAAAGTGGAAGAAGAAGGAATCGAAGGCGTTGAAGTACGCTCGCCGCTGACCTGTGAATCTAAAAAAGGTATTTGTGCCAAATGTTACGGTATGAACCTTGCCACAGGCAAATTCATCAACAAGGGCGAAGCTGTCGGCGTGATTGCTGCACAGTCTATCGGCGAGCCGGGTACTCAGCTGACGTTGAGGACTTTCCACGTTGGAGGCGTAGCAGGAAACGTTGCCGAAATAAACAGCATCGTAGCAAGGCGAGACGGAAGAGTTGAGTTTGACGATTTGCGGACTATTGCCGGCGAAGATGAAAACAAAAATAAAATCGAAATTGTCGTTTCCCGTTCTACCGAGTTCAAATTGTTGAACGCAGAAGGAATATCTCAGATGATAAACAACGTGCCTTACGGTTCGACTTTGCTCGTGAAGCAGGGTCAGGAGGTGAAAAAGGGCGACGTTATCTGCAAATGGGATCCTTACAACGCAATCATCATTGCAGAAAATGCAGGTAAGATTGTGTACGACCAAATTGAACAAGGCTCTACTTTCCAGTTGGAAATTGACGAGCAGACAGGCTTTGAGGAAAAAGTAATTTCAGAATCGAGAAATAAAAAACTCATTCCGACATTGCGGATTTTAGACACCAAAGGCGAAGAGTTAAAAGCTATTCACCTGCCTGTGGGTGCGCATTTAATTGTCAATGACGGCGAAAAAGTGAAACCGGGTAAAATTTTGGTAAAAATTCCGAGAAAATCCGCAAAAGCGGGAGACATCACAGGAGGTCTTCCTCGTGTAACCGAGTTGTTTGAAGCCCGCAACCCTTCTAATCCGGCAGTAGTTACGGAAATCGATGGCGTGGTGAGCTACGGAAAAATAAAACGAGGCAACCGCGAAATTGCTATCGAATCTAAATCGGGAGAAATTAAGAGATATTTGGTGAAATTGTCCAATCAGATTCTGGTACAGGAAAACGACTTCGTTCATGCAGGAGACCCGCTTTCCGACGGAGCAATTACTCCGGCCGATATTTTGAACATCAAAGGACCGACTGCCGTACAAGGATATTTAGTAAATGAAATTCAGGAAGTTTACCGTTTGCAGGGCGTGAAAATTGACGACAAGCATTTTGAAATCATTGTCCGCCAGATGATGACTAAAGTGGAAATCGTTGATGCGGGCGATACAAAATTTCTGGAAGGAAGTTTAGAACATAAAATAGATTTCATCGAAGAAAATGACCGTGTTTTTGGAATCAAAGTCGTTACAGATGCGGGAGACAGCACGGAATTGCAGGCGGGACAAATCGTTTCCATACGCGAGCTGCGCGATGAAAACTCCAAGTTGAAACGCGAAGACAAAAAACCGGCAGAAGCAAGAGACGCCCTGCCTGCAACGGCAAGACCTGTGTTGCAGGGAATTACGAGAGCTTCTTTGCAAACCAAGTCTTTCATCTCCGCCGCCTCGTTCCAGGAAACGACCAAAGTGCTGAACGAAGCCGCCGTTGCCGGAAGAGTGGATACGCTGAACGGTTTGAAAGAAAACGTTATCGTGGGACACAGAATCCCTGCGGGAACAGGACTTGCAGAGTATCAGAATGTTATTGTAGGCTCTAATAGAGAGTTTGAAGAATTTGTAACTGATGAAAAAAAATAAAAAATGGAAAATCAGAATCAACAACCACAGGATTTAAATATAGAATTGACTGACGATGTGGCATCGGGCGTGTTTTCCAATCTGGCATTGATAAATCATTCTCCCACGGAGTTTGTGGTGGATTTCATTCAAGTGATGCCGGGAATGCCGAAAGCTAAAGTGAAATCAAGAATCATTTTAACGCCTGAACATGCCAAAAGGCTGCTGGCAGCGTTGAACGACAACATTAAAAAATACGAAGAACAGCATGGCGCAGTGAAAGACGACACTTATCATCTGAACTTCGGACAGAAAGGACAAGCGTAAGCGTTTGTACAATAAAATTCATTTTCAAATGACCGAGCGGGAAACTGTTGCGGTCATTTTTATATTGATGTGGTAAAAACTATGCTCCTGATTTGAAAAAATATTGTTAAATAGTCAATATAATGATATTTTTTATGATTTCTTTTTAATTCGGCTATTTATCGTTCTATTTTGAGGTTGATTTGGATTTTTTCAATTGTTTTTTGTATATTTTTTTGATGTAATATTTTTGAAAAAATATTGTTGTTCAAGCATATAAAGTCAAATAATATTAATTTTACATAAAAAAAATAGGGGTGTTTGTCGAAAAAATGATAATTATCTGAAAAATTAATATACCTTTGCAGAGGTTAAATTATATTAGTATGAAGATAAATAAAAAATTCTTAGGATTTGTGTTTTTACTTGTCGGCTCGGTATTATGGGCGCAAGTGAAAACGGTTACAGGGACAGTTACCGATAACAAAGGCAACCCGCAAGGCGATGCAGCAGTAATTGTACAAGGAACAGGAACTACGGTTTACACCGATGTAAACGGACAGTTTACGGTGCAAGCCGAGAAAGGACAGACGATTAAAGTGGAATCTCTGGACGAGCAGACGGGCAGTTTTGTGGTCGGTGAAAGGTCATTTTATGCGGTTTCCGTAAAACCTGCGACAGGACAGAAAGCCGGTGTAACGGATATTGACGAAGTGGTGGTAACAGCGCTGGGTATTAAGAAACAGAGAAAAGAATTGACTTATGCAACTTCTGAAATAAAAGGTTCAGATGTGAGCGCTGTTCCAACGGCTGATTTTATCTCTAACTTGTCAGGAAAAGTGGCAGGATTGGATGTTAAAACTTCAGGAAATTTTGGGGGTTCTACCAATCTTATTCTGAGAGGTATGAAAAGTATCAACGGGAATAACCAAGCCTTATTTGTGGTGGACGGAGTACCGTTAAGCAATATTAATACCAATAACAGCGACCAAGCGCAAGGACGTGGAGGAAATTTCGACTTTGGAAGTACAGCTGCGCTGATAGATCCGAATGACGTAGAATCCGTCAATGTTTTGAAAGGAGCTGCTGCTACGGCTTTGTATGGAAGTATGGCGTCCAACGGTGCAATCATGATTACGACCAAAAAAGGTAAAAAAGGTCAGGGATTGGGTGTTGAGTACAATACTTCGGTTTCCGTAGGAAGCGTGGATAACTCTACTTTTGTGCATTATCAAAAAGAATACGGGCAGGGCTATGGCGCTTATTATGGACAGGACGGAGACACCTATTTCAATATTCTTAATGGAGAATATGCTTCGCCTTTTACAGAAGATGCTTCTTATGGCGCTCCTTTTGACCCGAATTTGATGGTTTATCAATGGGATTCATTTTTGGACAACCCTGACGGAGTATTGCAGCCTTGGACGGCGGCAAAGAATACTCCTTTGTCTTTCTTCCAGCATCCGATAGGCTTTATAAACTCCATTTCTATTTTCGGATCAGACGAAAAATTTACCTATAAATTAGGCTATACTAATAATAATGAAACAGGTTTACTGCCTAACAGCAGTTTGAACAAAAATAATATTCAAGGTAGTTTTTCTTATAATATAGCAGATAATTTTACGGCAACAACTTTCATTAACTATGCACGCCAAAATGTTATAGGACGAAATGAAACAGGATATACCAATAATCTTATTTCAGGATTCAGGCAATGGTGGCCGATAAACGTAGATATAGAACGTTTGAAATATGCCTATGAAAAAACAAAATCCAATTACACATGGAACTGGACTGATAAGGTGGGAGGCTCTCCAATTTATTGGAATAATCCGTATTTCCAAAGATATGAAAATTATGAAAGCGATACCCAAAACCATTTATTGACAGGCATAAGTTTGTCTTGGGACGTAGTCAAAGGATTGAATATCTTGGGAAGAGCAACCATTGAAAAAACGGATATTATAGAAGAACAAAGATTGGCAGTGGGTACTTTGGCTCAAAATTTTGCTCTTGCAGATTATATGAGAAAAGAATCTAACGATACCTCAGGCTATTCATGGAATTCTATTAATGATTTAAGACAAACCTATGATTTGATTGCTACATGGACGAAGAACATATCTAACTACTTGAATATTAAGCTGTTAGGGGGGGGCGTGTTCATGAAAGAAAACTATGACAGCTATTGGGCTTCCACTTGGGGAGGTCTGCTTGTTCCGGGAATTTATTCCATATCAAATTCAGCAAATCTGATTCAGCCTTTGGAAAGTCAATTGACGTATCAAAAATCAGGTTTGTATGCAGAAGTAACATTAAGTTTTTGGAATCAGTTATATTTGAACGGGACCTACCGCTACGACGAGTCCACAGGATTTTCTACTCACCACAGAGGGTACAGTTATCCGTCAGTAGGCGCAAGCTGGGTGTTTTCAGAACTGTTTAAAAACAGTTCAATTGTAAACTTCGCAAAAATAAGCGCCAGTTATGCAGAAGTAGGGGCAGACGAACTCCCTGCTGATGCGGCAAGAGGGTTTATGACCAATAACGGAAAGTTTTCAGGGCTACCTATTTATTCAACTCCGGGCTACGCATTTAATTATTACAGTTTGGTTCCCGAAAGAACCAAAAGTTGGGAAGGAGGAGTGGAAGTGCAGTTCTTTCAAAACCGCATAGGTTTTAATTTGGCTCTTTATAAAACCAATACAATAAATCAGTTTATGAGAGTGCCTGTTTCCGCAGGTAATGGAGTAACTTACGTATTTACAAACGAAGGAAATGTAGAAAATAAAGGGATAGAACTGGCTCTCCATTTCACGCCTGTTAAAACTCGAAATTTCCGATGGGATTTAGACGCTAACTGGGCGGCAAACACCAATAAGTTAGTCTCTCTTTCAAATCTTGCAAGTAATTTGGAATTAGGAAGTTATCAAGGAGGGATAAGCATTAATGCTACTGAAGGAAAATCTTTGGGCGTAATCTGGGGTAAAGATTATGTATATGACGACAATGGAAATAGAATTGTCAATTCTGACGGTTTCTATGAAATCTCTTCCGATAAAGTTCCTTTAGCTGATGTTATGCCTAAGTGGACAGGAGGTGTAGTATCCCGTTTCACTTACAAAAATTTAGCCTTGAGTTTTCAAATTGATGTGAAACACGGTGGACACATTTTTTCACTTGACCAGTACTACGGGCAAGGCTCAGGCATATATCAAAATACCGCAGGGTTGAACGATTTGGGCAATCCGCTTAGAGACCCTGTCGATCAGGGCGGGGGACTTATCCTTCCGGGTGTAAAGGCGGAGGTTAATCCGAACGGAAGCATCAGCTACGTGAAAAACGACATAAGAATACCTGCGGACGATGCCACAGGGGCTTTTGATTCGGGAAGTAATCCAAGCAGATCTTATATTTACAATGCAGGATTTATTAAATTGAGAAACGTTCAATTAATTTATACCGCACCTGAATCATGGTTTACCAATAATTTCATTAAAGGCATGAGTTTTAGTTTAATAGGAAGCAACTTGTGGATTATTAAAAAATATATACCCGATGCAGACCCCGAAGCAGGTCTCGGAGCAGGAAATCTGCAAGGATTCCAGTCAGGAGTACTGCCTACGACAAGAACCTATTCATTCAATGTTAAAATTAAATTTTAAAAAACATGAAAAAAATAATACTATTTGTAATAACTTTATTTTCGATATATAGCTGTGTAAATGATAACGACGATTATCGGAAAGATAAAAAACAGGCGTACGAAGTGCCGGGAGCGTATTTATTCTCCAATGCGGAGAAAGAATTGACGGATTTGTTGGTAACCTCCAGTTATAACTACAATGTATTCCGTTTTTTAGGGCAATATTGGACGGAAACCACCTACATAGACGAAGTGCGGTTTGACTTGACCAAAAGGGCGATTACTCAAAACTATTGGAATACTTTGTATGTGCACGTATTAGATAATCTGAGGCAGGCATCTGTCAATATTGCAGCAACCGAAGCCCCCAACACCTATTCTCCCGAAGAAGTAGAAACCTTTGATAAGATAAAGCAAAATCAGTTGGCAATTATTGATTTGCTGGAAGTTTATGCTTTTCAAGTCTTGGTGGACACTTACGGCAATGTCCCTTATTCTCAGGCATTTCAGCCAGACGTCTATCCAACTCCTGTTTATGACGATGCGGCAGCTATTTATGAGGATTTGATTAAAAGAGCAACGGCAGCCACAGAAAAAATAGATGTTTCGCACGGCAGTTTTGACGCTTCAGACTTTTTATACGAAGGCAATCCGGAAGAATGGAAAAAATTTGGAAATTCTTTGCTTATAAAATTGGGAATTGCTTTGGCAGACGCCAATCCTTCCTTGTCTATTCAGGCAGTCAATGCAGGTTATGCCGGAGGCGCTGTTTTGGATAATTCAGACAATGCGCTGTTTAAATACAATGAAACGGATTACAGCCCTATTTACAGCAATGTATTTGCCAACGGCAGAAATGATTTTGTAGGCGCAGATACTTTTATTAACTATCTGAACACTACCAACGACCCAAGAATCAGCGCGTATTTTCAATTATATATTGAGAGAGACAAAGATGGTAATATCATTGCTTCTTATTATAAAGGAGGAGAATACGGCGCAGGAGGAAATACTGTGAAAAATGCCTCCAAGCCGGGATTGTTTGCTTATACGCCAGCCACTTCCGGCGTACTGATGGAAGCGGCAGAAGTTAATTTGTATTTGGCAGAAGCCGCTGCCAGAGGAGGATATTCGGTAGGAGGCAGCGCCGAATCTTACCATGATGCGGCAGTAACCCTGTCATTTGCTTTTTGGAACGTACCTTTAGACAATTATTTGATATATAACCCTTACGACGCTTCCGATTGGAAAAAATCTATTGGACTGCAGGCTTGGGTATGTCTTTATAACAGAGTAGAATCTTGGAATACCAAAAGACGTTTGGATTATCCTAAATTAAACGTAGGACCTAAATCTTATTTAAAAGCCGTTCCCATCAGGTTCACTTATCCGCTTGCGGAGCAGACCCGAAATGCAGTCAATTGGAAAGCGGCAGTAACAGCCCAAAATCCTGACGGAAAAGATGTTTATGATACTCCTGTTTTTTGGGATAAAAACTAAAATTCTAATTAATATAGTTTATATAAAAAACCTGCGTTTTCCGCAGGTTTTTTTATTTCCAAAAAAA
>JAITOO010000102.1 GCA_031289875.1 Flavobacteriaceae bacterium | reverse complement strand
GATTACGTCTCTCCGATGAAAGGCGGAAAAGGCTGCGTGCGAGATGTTATTGAGCAGACGCTCAAAGCCAAGGGCGATTGGAATTTCCTCAAAGAACAGCAAAATATTCCGAAATCAATATAGTTATTGGAAGTTTTTTATGTCGGGTTTTATCTTGATTTTATCTTGTAGGTGCATTTGGGATCCACATCATCTATAGCGGGCTGTATATAATTCTTTTTCAATCTTATTTTCAAATATTCAGGCACATTAGAAAAACAACAGTAAAATTAGTTGTGCGCCCATGATTCGCAGGAAAGTCGTCAGCGGATAAACGGTTGCATAAGTAATAGCGGGAGCGTCAGAACCTGCTGCCTGATTGGCAAATGCCAATGCGGGCGGGTCGGTGGAAGCGCCTGCAAGCAATCCGCAAATTTCGACAAAGGTGAATTTATAGAAAAACCGCCCAATCAATGCGCCTACAATCAAAGGAATAACCGTGATGAATACACCGTAGAGCATCCATGACCAGCCGTCACCGTTGGTCAAGGTTTCCCAAAAATTTCCACCCGCACCCAAACCGACACTCGCCAGAAACATCACAATTCCAATTTCGCGCACCATCAAATTGGCGCTGTTGGAAACGTAATGCGTTACGGAAAAACGTCCGCCGTAGCGGCTGATGAGAATCGCCACGATGAGAGGACCGCCTGCCAGTCCTAATTTGACCGGCACGGGAATACCCGGGAAGTTAAACGGAATGCTTCCGACCAAAACGCCGAGAATGATTCCTAAAAACAGTTCGGCTATATGTGGCGTGCTGAGTTTTTTCTTGGAGTTGCCGAAAGCCCGAGCCAACGCAACGATATTAACTTCCTCGCCGATAGCGGTAATCGTGTCGCCAAATTGCAGTTTGGTATTTCGATCGGGAATAAATTCTACGCCTGCGCGGAAAACTTTGGAAATCGTTACGTTAAAGCGGTCGCTGACAGCCAGTTCCCCGATTTTTTTGGTATATGCGTAAGGTTTGGTAATATTGATTCTTCGAGAAACAACCTTATTCTTATCTTCTTCATATTGAGACAAATCCGTGTGGCTCTTGTGTCCTACAAAACTTTCTAATCTTTCCAAATCTTCGGTAGGAGCGAGAATCAGGAGCAAATCGCCTTCGGCAAGAAGGTAGCTTTTGTTCGGAGAGATGACTTTTCCTTCATGCAATACCCTTGAAACCACAAAGTTGCTCTTCAAAACGAGCCATAAAATTCGGAGTTCCTTGCCGTAAATGGACGGATTGGCAACTTCCAGCGTAATTTCGTTGAGCGAAGCTGTCTGCGAACTGTGCCTGATGTGGCTGAGCCGGTTTTCTTTTTCAATATTGACGTGGAAAACTTTTTTTAATATCAGCATGGAAAAGATAATTCCCAGAACGCCAAACGGATACGCAATAGCATAACCTGTGGCAAGAGTTTGTACGTCTGTGTTCGCTGTCGGAGAGCTTTTGAACAAGTCCATAACAGTCTGCTGTGCTGCGCCTAAGCCGGGCGTGTTGGTTACTGCTCCCGACATGATGCCGACCATTGTCGTAATCGGTGTCCCTGTAATGTAATGTATTGATACCGTAACAATTATACCTGCAAGCACGACGAGAATCGCAAGCAGATTCAGGGTAGTTCCTTCCTTTTTAAAGGATGAGAAAAAACCGGGTCCTACCTGTAAACCAATAGTATAGACAAACAGGATTAAACCAAATTCTTTCATAAAATGGAGGATATGTTCGTTTATTCCAAAACCGAAGTGGGAAACCAAAATCCCCATGAACAAAACGAAAGTAATCCCAAAAGAAATTCCAAAAAACTTGATTTTCCCTAAGGCTACGCCTGCACTGATGACCACGCTGTACACTAACACCGTGTATGCAACTGACTCATGGTTAGCCAATAAACCCAATAACCAATCCATAATTACTTTAATTTTTTAAGGTTGCAAAGGTACGGTACATTTTTCAGTATCGTCCAATGATTAATATCATGCTTTTATTTCAGAAGCAAAGATACATACGGAGAATTATTCAAGTCTGAAAAATTGTCGAAAGTTTCAATAGGATGGTTGCTATCTCCTGCCTTGTACACTTTGATTTTCATCCCTTCGCCTATCAGCAAGTTTTCACCATCGTCGTTGTATTTTGTGCCTCTGTCGATGTACATTTCAACTTCCTGACCGTAAATTTTTCCGAAATTTAACAGAAATTCCCGCCTTGACAGCGCTAAATCAAGCAAATACAAATAATATTGCGCATTGTTTGTCATCGGTTGTTCCTTTATGGCTGCCAGCAATTTTTCTCCGCCGTTCGAGAGCGAGTAAGCGTACAGCGTGCCTTCTATATTTTTGCAGAACTGAATCGTATCTTCCCTGTCACGGTAGGTAGCAATGACCATTTTATGCAAGTGATTAAAATCACTATCTGTTTGATTATCAGGAAATTTAAAAGTAATCGGAACACGGTAAAAAGACCTCACCGCCTGCCCATTTGCGCGGGCGGGAATGACTGAAAGCTCTCCTGAACCGATGGAATCTTGCAGATTTTGCATTACGCGCAATGCCTCGTCAGCCAGCAATTTATAAATCGTCTTTTGATTGTTCAATTCCAGCGTTTTAGAATTATCGACACTGATATTTCCAATGTTTCCCTCCTTATCCACGATGAATTTCACAACAATTTTTCCCTGATAACCGGAATCTATCGCCTGCTGAGGATATTCCATATTTCTCAAAATGAATTGACCCAGTTCCGCCAAACCACAGGCATTGAGCCTGTCTTTCGAAAGATTTTTGCATTTTGGAAATACAAAATGCGCTTCATCTTCCGAAAATTTCACATTTTTCTGCGCCGAAAAAACGCCGAAAAAGCACAAAACGATAATTATCCAGAGTATTTTTTTCATTTCAAACCTTAAAGGTAAACATTAATTTTAATTTACCTGCAAATAATGTACCTTTGCCGTTCAATTCTCGTTTAATCTCTAAAAAAATTGAATATGAAGAAACTATTTTGGCTTTTCGTATTTTTTAATATTTTTGTGCAGGCACAGATTAAAAATCCTGTTCAATGGAAATCAGAACTCAAACATATTCAAGACAATACATACGAAGCCATTTTCACTGCAACGCTCGAAAAAGGCTGGCATTTATATTCCAGAGACATCAAAATTGAAAATGCCATTCCGACGGAATTTTCCTATCCTGACAATCCTAATATCAGATTGATAGGCAAAACTCAGGAAATCGGCAAGAAAGAAGAAAAATACTCCGACGTTTTCGGCGGAACTTTGGTATATTACTCAAACAGAGCAGAATATAGACAAGAATTTGAAGTTTTGGGAACTCAGCCCGTAACCTTTGAAGCCGATGTTGAATTTCAGATTTGTAATGATAAAGTCTGCCTCGCTCCCGACGGGCAAAATTTTTCATTTCAAGTAACGCCAAAAGCAAAACCTGCTGAAAATGTGTCAGTAAAAAAAGACAGCATTGTCCAACCTGTCGCTGTTCAACCTGCCGACACGATAAACCGTCAAGAACTCACTGCAAAAGTCGATACTTTTCAAACATTGAGCAGGCAAGAACTCATTATTCCGAGCTTAACGGTTGATAATCCGATAAATGCAGAATGTTCCGAAAGAATAATCACAGATACGAGCAGCCTTTGGATTTTCATTTTTGGATTTCTCGGCGGGCTGGTTGCCCTGCTGATGCCGTGTGTTTATCCGATGATTCCGCTAACGATTTCCTACTTCACCAAACATGCAAAAACCAAAGCGCAGGGCAGAAAAGACGCATTGATTTACGCTTTTTTCATTTTTCTGATTTTCCTGATTTTCACGCTTCCTTTCCATCTGCTTAACGGCGTAAATTCTGATATTTTTAATCAAATTTCCACGAATATCTGGTTAAATTTGGCATTTTTCGTCATTTTTGTCATTTTTGCGTTCAGTTTTTTTGGCTATTTTGAAATCACGCTGCCGAGCCGTTGGGCGAATAAATCCGACAAAGCCTCAGAATCAGGCGGCTGGGTGGGCTTGTTTTTTATGGCTCTGACTTTGGTCATCGTATCGTTTTCCTGCACAGGTCCCGTTTTGGGAAGCGTTTTGGCGAATGCTATTAAAAATCCGACACAGCTCACGTTGGCGTTCGCAGGCTGCGGACTGGCTTGGGCGTTGGTTTTCGGAGGATTTGCACTGTTTCCGCAGCTATTGCACAACCTGCCCAAATCGGGAGGCTGGATGAATACACTCAAAGTTGTTTTGGGATTTCTGGAATTGGCGATGGCGTTCAAGTTCTTGTCCAAAGCGGATTTGGTAGCAAAAACTTTTTTCCTGAAAAGAGAAATTTTTGTCGCAATCTGGATAATTATTGCTTTTGCGATTGTACTGTATCTGCTGGGCTTCATCAAATTTCCTCACGATGATAAAAATGAAAAAATCGGTACAAAAAGAAAAATATGGGCGGGAATTTTTGCCCTCGTCGGGATTTACTTGCTGCCGGGATTAGTTCCTTCGGAAAAGCCTAATTTGAAGCTGTTGAGCGGATTAACGCCTCCATTAAACGTAAGTTTGTATCATGAGAATGATTCCAAAGGCGTGCTGGGTCTGAATATTATTCACGATTATTATGAAGCGCTGGAACTCGCAAAAAAGGAAAATAAGCCGGTTTTGATAGATTTTACGGGTTTTGGCTGCGAAAATTGCCGAAAAATGGAAGAATATGTGTGGAGCGAGCCTGACATTTGGGAGATTCTGAACGATAAAGTCATCATCGCTTCGTTGTATGTTGATGATTCTGAAACGCTTCCCGAAAGCGAACAGCAAACCATAACTTTAAAAGATGGCAGAAAGCGGAAAATCAAGACGATAGGAAACAAATGGTCGGTTTTTCAGAGGGAAAATTTCAACTCCAACTCACAGCCGTTTTATGTGCTGGTAACGCCTGACAGCCGCGTTTTGAACAACCCTGCGGCGGGTTATATGAAAAAAGAAGAATTTAAGAAATTTTTGCAATGCGGAATATTGACTTACAAGAAGTTAAAGTAATTTTCATATTAATTCTCCATATAAATCAAAATCTTCTGCCGACGTAACTTTCACGTTTACAAAGTTTCCAATGGACATATTGGCGTTTTCTGCGGAAATCAAAACTTCGTTGTCCACATCAGGAGAATCAAATTCAGTTCTGCCGATAAAATAGCCGCCTTCTTTTCTGTCAATCAGTGTTTTAAAAATTTTTCCGATTTTTTCTTGGTTGAGATTAAAAGAAATCTGTGCCTGCAACTCCATGATTTCGTTCATTCTGCGGATTTTTTCTTCGTGAGGAACGTTGTCTTTCAGCGCAAAAGCAGGCGTATTTTCCTCATGCGAATAAATGAAACAGCCCAAGCGGTCGAACTTTTGTTCGGCAACCCAAGATTTCAATTCTTCAAAATCTTCCTCCGTTTCGTTTGGGTATCCGACTATCAGGCTGGTTCTCAAGGCAATATTCGGAATTTTTTCACGGAATTTCTGCAACAGCAAAAGGGTTTTTTCTTTTGTCGTTCCCCGTTTCATGGATTTTAAAAGTTTGTCTGAAATGTGTTGCAACGGAATGTCTAAATAATTGCAGATTTTTGGTTCGCGGTTCATCACGTCCAAAACCTCTTCGGGAAATCCTGTCGGGAAGGCGTAATGCAGTCGAATCCAATCAATCCCGTCGATTTTTACCAATTCTTTCAGCAAATCTGCCAACGCGCGGCGTTTGTAAATATCTAAACCGTAATAAGTTAAATCCTGCGCAATTAAAATCAGTTCTTTTGTTCCGTTTTTCGCCATATTTCGTGCTTCATTGACCAGAACTTCGATGGGAGTGGAGACGTGTTTGCCGCGAATCAGCGGAATTGCACAAAACGAACACGGACGGTCGCAGCCTTCGGAAATTTTCAGGTAGGCATAGTGGCGGGGCGTTGCGGTGAGCCTTTCGCCAACGAGTTCGCGTTTGTAATCTGCGTTGAGCGCTTTCAACAAAAGCGGTAAATCCCTCGTCCCGAAATATTTATCAACATTGGGGATTTCTTTTTCCAAATCGAGTTTGTATCTTTCAGAAAGGCATCCGGTTACGAAAATTTTTTCAACTTCTCCCTTTTCTTTTCTGGCGACATATTCCAAAATTGTGTTGATGCTTTCTTCTTTTGCGTTGTCGATAAATCCGCAAGTGTTGATGACAACAATTTCGCCCGATTGTTCGTGGACGACGGGTTTTCCGTTTGCTTTAAGCTGATTCATAAGCACTTCCGAATCGTAAAGATTTTTGGAGCAGCCCAGCGTGATGATATTTATTTTTTTCTTTCCTGTTGATTTTGTGCGCATAAATTCAATGAGAAAATTTGAAAATTTGAAAATGAGTAAATTAAAAATTAATGGTTGGGCATTTTGCTAATCAAGCAATTAACCCATTTGTCAATTAAAAAAGTCCATGTATTTGTGATTCGATTTGGTCGATGATAAAGCCTAAATCTGCCTCATTATCAACAAATTCAAGGTTGTCGGTTTCGATAATCAGCAGTTTGCCTTCTTTGTAATTGTCGATCCATTCTTCATATTTGTCATTCAATCGGTTGAGGTAATCAATGCTGATGGAAGCCTCGTACTCACGTCCTCGTTTTTGAATTTGGTCAACCAGCGTGGGGATGGAAGCTCGGAGGTAAATCAGCAGGTCGGGCGGCTGAATGTAATCTTTCATCAAGTGAAAGAGATTCAGATAGTTATTGTGGTCGCGTGTTTGCATCAAGCCCATATCGTGGAGGTTGGCAGCGAAAATGTAAGCATCTTCGTAAATAGTTCTGTCTTGAATGATATTTTTTCCGCTTTCCTGAATTTCTTTAATCCGCCGGAATCGGGAGCTGAGAAAATAAATCTGTAAATTGAACGACCATTTTGCCATATCGTAATAAAAATCATCAAGATACGGATTGTCTTCTGTGTCTTCGTATTGTGCCGTCCATTTGTAATTTTTTGCCAACAATTGGGTCAGCGTTGTTTTGCCCGCGCCGATGTTTCCTGTAATAGCAAGGTGCATATTGTCAGTATTTTAATTAATTTTAGTGATAAATTTTTCTTTCGGTTTTCGTGCTTTCGGAAGTTTTTCGTTCCAATCCTGTTCGGAATCTCTGTAACCTATCGGAAGCAAAGCCACGCTGTGCAAATCTTTTTCTTTGAGGTTCAATATTTTATCGACTTCGTCAGGAGAAAAACCCGTCATCGGGCAGGAATCCAGAGTTTCAAAGGCTGCCGCAGCTACGGCAATTCCAAGGGCAATGAAAGCCTGATTGTCTGCCATGGCAGATTGTTCTTTTGCGTTTCTTTCCGTATAGCTTTTTATTACGTGCTGTTTATAGTCTTCGGGAGTATCTCTGCCGTCCACATTTTTCATAAAATCAAAGGTTTCATTGATGTTTTCAGCGGTAAATCTGTTCCATGCCGCAAAAACCAAAAGATGAGAGCAGGTAGAAACTTGTATTTGATTGATTGCTGCTTTTTTGATTTTGTCTTTGATTTCCTGATTGGTTATCACAAAAATTTCAATCGGTTGCAAGCCGTTGCCGGACGGAGCAAGCCTTGCGGCTTCTAAAATGCGGTCTATTTTTTCTTCGGGAACTCGTTTGCCGTTCATCGCTTTGACGGCGTGTCTCCATTGAAGTCTTTCGATTAAATCCATTTTTTAACGTAATTTTTAATTTTCCAAAGTGTAAAGATACATAACCTGTGGTTGCCACAGAAATAATTGTTGATTAAAAAAATAATATCCGCCGTCTTTCTGAGGAAGTTCTGCCTTTTTAATCTCCTCATTTTCAAAATTATAGAAATATATTGTGTCCGCATCTGTCCAAGAAAAAATATTGTTTCCAAAGAAATACTGTTTCAATTGCTGAATTTTCCGTTCCGATATTGTCCCGTCAGGGGACAAGCGAAGAATTTGGCGGCTGCCGAGCGAATCTTGACGGTTTTTTAGGAGTAAATAGTTGTTTTTCTTGTAGTTATAAGAGTCTTCGACATCAAGATTTTCAATCAAACCGGAAATGGAATTGGTGTAGGAAATCGCCGTCTGCGTGCGGTAATTAAACTGCACAAAGCCTTGTGCGAAATACCACAACAAGCTGTTATCCTTGACGAAAATAGAATTTATGTTTATAAAATCGCCGTGCGGAAGCGGTACATCGTCTTGGGTACGGACGAATTTGTCGTCATAAAATTTTAATGTTCTGCTGATTTTGTCCAAAACTACGAGGAAAAACGGATTGACGACGAACAGTTTTTGGTTGTCGGTGAAATTTTTCAGTGCCACCGATTTTTTTTCTGCGGAATTGTATTTAAACAGCGTATTTTCTTCCAATGATTTAAAATACAGATTGTTAAAAATATCCGCTCGAAGAAAAACACAGTCTTTGGGAATATTAATTTTTAGGCTGTCTTGCAGGACAAATTTCTGCGCTTTCATTCCGAAAGGTAGGAAAAACAGCACGGCAAGCAGGTATTTTAGTTTTTCTTGCATTATTATTTTTTCAAATCTTGACCAATAATCATAAAAAATCAGTTTGAGTTTGAAAACAAACTGATTTGATTATAGTAACATTCTTATCTTGCGATGTTTATGGCTCTCGTTTCACGAATTACGGTGATTTTCACCTGTCCGGGATAGGTCAGGTCGTTTTGAATTTTCTCACTGATTTCAAAGGAAAGCTGTGCTGCTCGCTGGTCGTTGATTTTCTCGCTCTGAACCATAACCCGCAGTTCTCGCCCCGCCTGAATTGCGTAGGCGGTGGTTACGCCGTCAAAACTTAAAGCAATGTTTTCTAAATCTTTAAGCCGTTGGATGTAGGTTTCAACGATTTGTCGTCTTGCGCCCGGTCTCGCTCCGCTAATAGCGTCGGCGACTTGAATTATCGGCGAGAGCAGGGATTTCATCTCAATTTCATCGTGATGCGCTCCGATAGCATTGACTACTTCGGGGTTTTCGCCGTATTTTTCTGCCCATTGCATTCCGAGAATGGCATGTGGAAGTTCGGATTCCTGTTCCGGTACTTTGCCGATGTCATGAAGCAGACCTGCGCGTTTGGCTAATTTTACGTTTAAACCGAGTTCTGCCGCCATTGTGGTGGAAATGTTGGCAACTTCACGAGAGTGCTGCAAAAGGTTTTGTCCGTAAGAAGAACGGTATTTCATTCTCCCCACAGTCTTCACCAATTCAGGGTGCAAGCCGTGAATGCCTAACTCGACGACCGTCCGTTTGCCTGTTTCAATGATTTCTTCTTCAATCTGCTGCTGGGTTTTGGCAACGATTTCCTCGATTCTTGCGGGGTGGATTCGTCCGTCGGTTACCAGACGGTGGAGCGAAAGCCGTGCAACTTCTCTGCGGACAGGGTCGAAGCAGGAGAGCAAAATGGCTTCGGGGGTGTCGTCCACGATGATTTCTACGCCTGTGGCAGCCTCTAATGCTCTGATATTTCGCCCTTCGCGACCGATAATTCGTCCTTTGATTTCGTCTGATTCGATGTTGAATACGGAAACAGCGTTTTCTATTGCTTGTTCCGTCCCGATTCTTTGAATGGTTTGAATAACGATTTTTTTGGCTTCGGATTTGGCGTTGAGTTGGGCTTCTTCCATGATTGTCTGTATCTGCACCTGCGCTTTGGTACGGGCTTCTTGTTTGAGGGCTTCGACCATTTCGGCTTTGGCTTCTTCGGCGGAATAGCCTGAGATTTTTTCGAGTATTTCGACCTGCCTGTTGTGTATTTGATTGAGTTCTTCCTGCTTTTTGGCTAAGGTTTCGGCTTTTAGTGTGGTTTCTTGAATTATCTGCTCTGTTTGTTTCTTTTGAAGATTGTTTTGATGCAGTTCTTCGTTGAGTTTGGTTTCTTTGTCTTTGATTCGTTTTTCTGCATCGAGCATTTTTTTCTCTCGTTGATTGACTTGATTCTCGTGCTGGGTTTTCAGTTCCAAGAATTTTTCTTTGGCTTCGAGCATTCTTTTCTGTTTGATGTTCTCGCCTTTCTGCTCAGCTTCTTTGATGATGCTTTTTGCTTGATTTTCAGTTTTTTTTATCAATCCCTGATTGTGCTTTTTCAATGCGCTTTTGGTCAGGAAGTAAACTATTGCTCCGCCTATTATGAAGGCTGCCAGTCCAATTATAATTGTTATCGTGTTCATATTTAATTTATTTATTATAAAAAAAACCTACACCAATCCTAAATAACTGATGCGTAAACTCCTAAAAATAAGGTTTGAGTTATGTTTTTTCTTTGTAATCTGCTGTTGATATTGCTATCAAATCAATCCGAAGATGAGAGGCAGCCCGCCATTAAAAAAACAGTTCACTCGGTCAGTTACATTCTGTTGAGTTTACCAAATGAGTTAGAATCAATGTAGGTATCTTTTTCTATTTTTTATGTCTAAGACCGTTAGATTTTCTTTGCTTTTTAACTCGAAACCAAGGTACGAATTTTTTTTAATTTATGCAAGATTTCTTTTTGTTCGTCGTCATGTTCTTTTAAAAAATTTTCCAACTCGGAGGCGAGTTGCAGTGCACTCATCGCCAAGGCATCTTGTTTGTCGAAAATGTTGTAATTTTTTTCAAAATTCTGAACATATTTTTCGATTTTTTTTGCAGCGTTCCTCAATACTTCTTCCTCTTCCTCTTGCACCGTCAGAGGGTAATTTCTACCGGCTATCCGTATGGTTACTTTTTGCGGCATCTTATTGAGTATTTTTCAGTTCTGCAATACAAGTGTCTATCTCTCTAATCATTCTGTTCATCTGCAATTTCATGAGTTTTTTATGCTCGTTATTGCCTGAAAATGCGTTTACAGTTTTCAATCTTCTATTTTGTTCTTCTAATTCTTTATTTTCTTTCTCTTTGAGAATCAGTTGATTTTCATTTTTTAAAAGCGAATCTTCCAAGTACTTAATTTTTTCCAATAAAATTTTATTTGTATTGGAAAATTCTGATATTTTACGTTCTATCAGGTTTAGTTCTTGATTGATTTCTTCCATGTCAGAACAAAAGTTTTTGTATTCTAACTCATTTGCAAAGATAGGAAA
>JAITOO010000171.1 GCA_031289875.1 Flavobacteriaceae bacterium | reverse complement strand
GGGGATGAATGAATCTCCTTGTTATTTTGCCTGTAGTCCGCAGATTGCGCTATCAAGTGCTTTCGATTATGAAAATTTTGGCTTTCAGCCGACAGGTAAAACATTTGGCAGTCATATATTAAAAAGTCGAATTGTTGCTTTTGTTTGCGTTGGCGAGGGCTTCTTTAGCAGCTTTTTCCTTGATGGCTTCTACTTTTTGTTTTTGTTTCACTGCGTTCGATTTGCTCAGGTAGCCGATGACCGAGCCGAATATCAAACCGATGCCGATACCTATCAAACCTCCTGTTAGAGAGCCGTAAAGTTGTTGGAGAACAACGTCTTGCTTAAAATAAAACATCATTCCTCCTGCTATTAAAAAAATAATTCCCAATAAAATAGAACTTTTCATGATTTGATGAATTTAAAAAAGTAAAGTTAAGAATTTTCTTTAAAAGTTGTAAAATTTTGCCTCACAATTTCATAAAGAAATGCTCCGCAGGCAACAGAAACGTTGAGCGAGCCTGTTTTTCCGAAAATCGGAAGTTTCAGTCGGGCATCTGCTTTTTGTAGAATTTCTTTTGAAATTCCTGTTTCTTCATTTCCCATGACCACGGCTAAAGGCACGGAAAGCGTTGATTCATAGATTATTTCTTCCGTTTTTTCAGTAGCGCAAACGACTTTGATTCCACTGTGTTGCAAAAATTCCACAACTTTCGAAAGGTTTTTTTCCTTGCAGATTTTCAAGTTGTAAACCGCTCCCGCAGAGGTTTTTATGGAATCAGCATTGACAGGAGCCGCACCTGTGTCAGGAATGACGACCACATCAACGCCGACAATTTCAGCAGTTCTGCAAATCGCCCCAAAGTTCCGCACGTCCGTAAGTCTGTCCAATATCAATATGAAAGGTATCTTTCCCGCCTCAAACAATTGAGGGACAATATCTTCTGTTCGATAAAACTGCACCGGAGACAGGAAAGCGCACACCCCTTGATGGTTTTTTCGCGTCAAGCGGTTGAGTTTTTCGACAGGAACATAATTGATGTGTATCCCCTCTTTTCCAAGCCTGATTTTCAACTCCTTAACGTTGTCACCGAGCAATCCGTTCTGCACAAAAACCTTGTCAAAAGTTTTTCCCGCCTCCAACGCCTCCATGATGGGGTGTATCCCGAAAATAAAATCTTTTTCCATCAATGCAAAAGTACGATTTTTCAGGCACAATAAATATTGTTTTATTCAAACTTGAAAAGACAAAAAAAACTACATTTTTTCATAACTTTGAAGTCAATTTTAAAATTTAATTCATGTTTTCATCAGAAGAATGGAGAAATAAACTGCTCCAAAGATTTTTAAAATATGTGAGTTTCCACTCTACCAGCCAGCCCGGAATCGACATGATTCCCAGCACAGAACGGCAATGGAACATTGCAAAATATTTATATGAAGAACTGAAAACGCTCGGTTTGGAAGACGTTTCCATTGACGAACACGGTTACGTAATGGGCTTTATTCCTGAAAATAAGGAAGAAAAAGTATCGACGGTCGGCTTCATTTCCCACTTCGATACTTCGCCTGATTTTTCCGGCGAAAACGTGAAGCCTCAATTCCGGAAAAATTACGACGGTTCAGACCTGCTTTTGAACAAAGAAACAGGCTTCTCGTTGAAAACTTCCGAATTTCCCGAACTGAAAGATCACATCGGTGAAACATTGATAACCACTGACGGCACGACGTTGCTCGGTGCAGACGACAAGGCGGGGGTAGCAGAAATTATTACTGCCGCTGAATATCTCTTGGTACACCCCGAAATTAAACACGGAAAAATCGCCATCGGTTTCACGCCCGACGAAGAAGTTGGCAAAGGGGCAGATTTGTTCGATGTGAAAAAATTCGGTGCAGAATGGGCTTATACAATGGATGGAGGAGAAGTTGGAGAGCTTGAATTTGAAAACTTTAATGCGGCGGCGGCAGTTGTTTCCATCGTCGGAAAGAGCGTTCATCCGGGCTCTTCCAAAGGGAAAATGGTCAATGCTGCTTTGCTGGCAGTTGAATTTTCGGAATTGTTGCCGAAAAACGAAACTCCCGCTACGACAGAAGGTTACGAAGGGTTCTATCATCTCTGTTCTATTTCCGGAAGTGTAGAAAAGGCTCAGCTTCAATACATTATCCGAGACCACGATTTTAAGAAGTTTGTCGATAAAAAATCGTTGATGCAAAAAACGGTGGATTCTCTCAATCAAAAATACGGCGAAAATACTTTCAAAATTGAAATTAACGACCAATATTTTAACATGAAAGAAAAAATCGAAGACAAAATGTTCATGATAGAACTGGCGGAAAAAGCAATGCAGGAAGCAGGAATCAAACCGAAAATTCAAGCCATTCGCGGCGGAACGGACGGCGCACGTCTTTCCTACATGGGGCTTCCTTGCCCGAATATTTTTGCGGGTGGACTGAATTTTCACGGACCTTACGAGTTTGTTCCTTTGGAATCCATGCTCAAAGCGGCAGAAGTGATTGTTAATATTGCGAAGAATGTGAAATGATAACTGATGTGCTAATGATTTTCTTATCGGCACATGGCACATCTCCACATCAAATTATCAAAAAATGATACGAAATATTACCCTTGACGACGCATCGGCGATTGCAGAAATCTACAATTATTACATTGAGAACACGGTTGTTACTTTCGATGAAGATACTGTAAATGTGAAAGATATAGAGCAACGCATCAAAAAAGTGCAAAGCAAAAATTATCCGTACATCGGGTACGAAAAGAACGGAAGTTTGCTCGGTTATGCGTATTTAGACCGCTGGCGGGAACGTTCTGCTTATGATATTACGCTGGAAACCAGCATTTACTTGCATCGCAACTGTATCGGAAAAGGATTGGGTTCTGTTCTGTACCGAGAATTGATTGAGCGGGCAAAACTCTTGCCTGTTCATTCGCTTATTGGTGTGATTTCCTTGCCCAATGAGCCGAGCCGAAAACTCCATGAACGCACAGGTTTTCAGTTAATTGG
>JAITOO010000011.1 GCA_031289875.1 Flavobacteriaceae bacterium | reverse complement strand
TTTTCTCAGTACAACAATCTCTGCTCGTGTGTTTGTGCGGGCGAAAGGTTCTTGCATCGGTTCGCGGTGAATAATGGTGAATTTGTTTATTGCCTCCGCCGTTGCTTTGGGACTTTTCTTATCCATGAAGCCCTGCGGTATAAGCAATATTGCTATGCCGTTACCGTAAATCACACAATAAAGCCATTTTAAAAAATCTGTTAAACTCGGAGTTTCATAGGGTGGATTTGCAATAATATTATAGTCGCAAAAGTCCAGTTCCTCTGTAAAATCATTTTTCGTACATATAACTCCCGCATGTTCGATATATAGTTTGCACATATCAGCGTCATTATCGAAGCCGTAAACAATAAATTTGTATTTGTTGCGTAATGCTTTTGTGAGCATTCCGAAACCACAGCAGGCATCGGTAACGTAAAGCAACACCGAAAAATACGTATTGGCGAGTTCTGCAATGCGCTCCGCTGTTTTTGGCGGCGTGAAATACTGCGAGTTTTTAACGCCCGCCCGCTTTTGATATTCTACAAAGCAGTCGTACAACCAGTATTCGTTTGTTTCGGGATTGTCTTTATAGGGCAATTCGCCGTGCTGTTTGTAGTATTCATAAACCTCAAAAGGATTTGCGGGGTCAATGTCTCTTCTGTGATTTTTGAAATAGGAATTATTTAAAGCAAATTTTTTGCTTTTGGGAATAAGCTCAAACATTCCTTTTTCTTTGAATGCGTTTAGATTAATTATTTTGCTCATGATTCCTCCATTTCCTGCAAATCATCAAGAACTTCAATTGCTTCCGAATTTTCTTCATCGGGAGAAAACTCGTCGAACATGCTCATCTGATTGCTTTCTGCCTGTTTACCTTCCATGTAAGCCAGCACCTCATTTTTTTGCGTTTTCGATGCAGTTTTGCAGATCTTCACCATATCTGTATTGTTCGTCCTCGAACTTCTGAAAAGGCGAATTAAAATTAACTTTTTTATCGCTTAAAAGGGTTTTGTTTCCGATAAGGGTAACGCCCTCGCTTTCGCCTGTGCCTCCGACTGAGAAGCCGTCCACTGAATATTTTTTAAATACATTACCTTCTTTGGTTTGGTTTGCATGGAGGAAATCGCCTTCGCAGATTTCCTCTGTAAGAAAGGCAAAGTGGGGGATCAGTGCGTCAAGAGCGGCTCTCATGTCGGGATGTATTACCGCATCGGAACTTGCACTCAACGTGTTGCGTACTTCTTCCGTTTTCTGTTCGTAATCGTAGGATAAAAACATTCTTCCTTTGATTTTTGCTTTTTTGATTTCTATGTGCATAATGTTTATTTTTTTAATACGGCTGATTGCCGAAGTTAAAGTTTCTCATTTCTTCTTTTGCTTTACTGATAACCGTTCTGCACCATTCCAACTGATGAGTGCAGGTGCGGTTGATGCGTTCTGTCCATGTGAAAATTCGGTTTTCTTCCTCCATAAGGGAATCAATGAATTTTACCGCCACCGATGGAGGCAGTTTTATGATTTCTTTTAACTGAGAAACCGTTTCGCTGCGCAGTTTGTGGTCTCGGTGATATTTGGCGTCAGCTACGAGTTTGCCGCTGCGAGCCATGTAAACGGCGAGGTCATTTCCTCTCTGTACGGCTTCCGAAGCCTCTTCGCTCATGGTGATTTCAAGGAAATCCTGCATTTTTTGCAACTCCTGCTGTATTTCGTTGAAAGGAAGTATTAACTCATTCATAAATTTTTGTTTTGATATTTTTCTTTTTTTTATCTGAATAATGTCCACCATTGAAAGGCTAAGAAGCTGTACTTTTCTTTTCCCGAATTGTACAACTCGCCGCCCCGCTTAATCGGCACTTTGAATATTTTAAAATTCTTTTTGGAAATCCCTATAAGAATATCCTGATTGCTTCCCGCAATGTCCATGTACCACGCCCGCTGGCGGTCATAGTCAAAATATTTTACGGCATCCTCAAATTGCTTTTGCGTGGCGGCGGCAGTGCTTTTAATGTCCCCGCCCCAGCCGAGCCTGTCCATAAACAAATCCCATTTGCAACGTACATTGAGCGAAAATTTTAAAGTGTCAAACTCAAATTCCCGCATTTTGCTCATCACTTCCTGAGTGGAAGACTGAGCTAAAAGGTTTTGGCAAAAAGCATCTTTTTCAAAGGCTTTTTTCATTGCCAGCCCTGCCTCCCAATCTTCGTCTTTATATTGCACGCCGTCTACCTGCTTTTTGAATAAATCCACTTTGTGGAACTCCGTAAGCAGGGCATCTACCAGCGTACCGAACTTGTAGGCTTCGGTAGGGTCGGGCGTGTCGTCTCCGTACATCTGCTTTTTCAGCCATGATAAATCGGAGTTGGAAACTTCATTGCGTTGGTAGTATGCGTCCATTTTATTTTTTGTTTACGGCTTTGTAAATGGATTCGTAGCTCAAAAATTTACTTACAATCTTTTCGCCTGTCTTGTGGGCGTGTTTTTCGCAAAACAGTTTCATTTGTCCGATAGATTTTTTTTCCAGTTCTGCAATCGTAAGGGTTTTGCCTTCGCCCTCAAACCAAAAAGAGATGATTTCCATCACTCCTGCTTGATGGAGAATGTTAATCTTAAAACCCTGTCGTGTTTCGGGAGCGGCGTTGTCTGTTGCGAAAAGTTCCAGTTCGGTATCCATCATGGCTTCGGTTTTTTGCGCCATGTTTTGAGCGTTTAGTTCTTGTGCTTTTTTGTCTGCTTCGGCTTTTGCTCTGGCTGCTTCTTGCGTTTTTTCATTGGCTTCCCTGTCTGTCTTTTCTTTTTTCAACTTCTCTGCTTCTGCTTCATCTGCTTTGGCAATCCGTTCGAGTTCCAATTTTAAAGATGGCAGTTTATCCGTCAAGTCTTTGATAAAGGCATTGATTTCTCCTTCGATAATTCCTTTGAGCAGGGCAAAATTTTGATTTTCCAGCACTTCACGAATAAATACCTGCGTTTCTTCAATGGAATGATATTGAATCACCAAATCAGGGGTGAATTCCATGTAATGGCTTTCAGGATAAAGGGTTTTCAAATTCTTTAGATTCTCGGCTCTTCTGTCGAAATCAGCAAGATTTATACTGTTGAAACCGTTTTGCAAGTTGTTTTTTTGCTTGATAATGTAATTTTGTATGTAAGTGGACAACTGCTTTTTGTATTCTGTTTTGATGTCGATAGCTTCTTGCTGTTTGGCGAGTTTTTCAGCCGCTTCTTTTTTCTTTTGTTCCTCCTCTTCTTTGAGGCGGCGGACATAATCATTTCTGAAGCTCTGAATGATGGCTGCTTCCGTTTCCGTTTTGGAAACGTCCAAAGCGTTTTCGGCTGAAGTAAATTCTTTTTTTATCTGGTCTAAGAACGCTGTAAAAGGCTTGCGCTGTTCCTGCATTTCCTTGACCGCCGTGCGGCAGTTCACAAGGTAACTGTTTGCCCGCTCGTCGTTTTCGGCATTCACGCCTTCTGTCTGTAATTTTGAAATTAATTTTTTTCCTAAAGCCGCTCCTTTTTCGGCTCTGTCTTTGTTTTGTGTAAGAAGTTTTCCCATGTTTTGGGACACTTCGTTTATTTTGTTTATTATAGTTAAATCGTTCATTTTCGTATCTTTTTAAAAAGAATAATCATCGTTAAAATTTTCTTGCTGAGAATCAGGCACAAATGAAGTCTGCACTTGTACCTGCGGCGTTTCGGCTGTGGGTTCAATTTCGGTATATTCAGCGTCTTCTACCGGCAGGTCTTCCGTGTCGATTTCTACACCGGTATAAGTTTCTACACCCGGCGGCAAACTGCCTGTCGCCCAGCATTTTTCTTTGCAGGCATGTTTTATGATTTTTGTCCTCAAAAAGTTAGGATCGGGCTGTGTTCCTCCTACAATTCCATTATCCCAAAGGCTCTCGGACAGATATTTTCCTGAAGTTCCTGTTTTTTCAATAGTTTTTGGGTTTGGGGATTTTTTGCGCCATGCTTCCCAGTCGCTTTTGCGGTAAATAAAATATCGGTCATCGCCCTTGTCGTCGATGATAAATCTGGCGTAGCCTGCAATGATTTCATCGCTTTCAAAGCGTTCGATGTGCTTGGTTACTCGTCCGCCTTCGACTTCGAAAACGTCGCCCTTGTACACGAGTTTCGGCTGGTCTGCGAATTTGGTTTGCTGTGTTTTTATCAGCCTGCGCACGTGTGCGCCTGCCTGCCTCTGCAATGCTGCCTTGCCTTTGTAGGGGACGAGGTAAACCTCGTTGTCTTCGGGGTCAAAGGAATAACCATTGACCGCAGCCGTTACGAATGCGGCGTAAAGGCTGAATTTATCGCAATTCATGAGTTGTGAATTACCGGTAATTTGCTGATTGAAAAATACCAATTGCCGATGATACATCAAATCGCCCTGTTCGCTTCTGTTGGCGGCGTTGTAGTTCTTAATGAATCTTGCTTTTACAACATCCAGTTCGGCTATTTTCTGCGGTGCCGTGTTTTGGATTAGTTCTAATGTTTGAGTTTTGTTCATTTTAATTTTTTTTTCTTTTTAAAAACACCGCCTTTTTTGAGGACTGTTATAAAGAATAGGTAATACATGAAAAGAAGAATCGGCGGGGATGGTGTTGTTTTTATATATTTTCTTTAATTAGGAT
>JAITOO010000087.1 GCA_031289875.1 Flavobacteriaceae bacterium | reverse complement strand
CTTTTATTTCATTTCCGTTTCTATCAATATAAAATTCTCTGCCGTTTAATTGTACATACACTCGACCTTCGGAAAAACGCCATACTTTATCATATTTCAAAGGAATAACTTCTTTGCCTGTTTGGTCAATAAATCCGTATTTGCCGTTTAATTTTACAGTTGCCAGCCCTTCGTTAAAAACATACACGTCATCATATTTCAAAGGAGTAATTTCGTTGCCTGTTTTATCGATAAATCCCCATTTATCGTTTAATTTTACACCCGCCAACCCTTCGGAATAATCAGAGATAGCGTCGTACTTTTTAGTATCTTGGGCAAAAGAGAGGCTCGCCCATAAAAGCATTGTTATAAAAAATGTTTTTCTCATTTGGTTTGATGTTTATTTATTATTATTATTAAAAGCAAACGTAATTATTATTTTTTTATTATACAAAAGGTAATTATTTTTACACACTGATAACACTTATTTAACTGATTTAACTGATTTTCACAGATTTTTAAAAATCTTTCTGCGTATTTCGGGCTTCTTGCCGAAGTTCAACAACAGTCCAATTTCAATATTTGTGGCTTTCAGATAGTTTATAAGTTGAATCTGCAGCGCAGGAATGATTTTTGAAATCTCATCTTAAAATGAAAAAAAGGGTGTAATTTTGTTCTTTTTATTAATGAATAGAAAATTATCTAATTTCAGAAATGAATAAAAGTTAATTATGAAATATATTTTTCTCACTTTCAGCCTTATAACTATCTGCATAAAAGCTCAAAATTCTGTTTTGGATTCTATTTTCACTTCCGATTTTCACAAAAACCAGTGGGTGGGTTTTTACTTGTACGAGCCGATTGAAAACGCAAAACTTTATGATTTTCAGGGAGATAAATATTTCATCCCTGCTTCCAATACCAAAATTTTCACGTTGTTTGCGGGGCTGAAAATGCTTTCCGATTCTATTCCTGCCTTGAATTACTTGACTGTTGGAGATACGCTCTACATCAAAGGTACAGGTGATCCGACACTTTTACAGTCTCATTTTAAATCAACCCGAACGATTGATTTTTTAAAAAATCGAACGGAAAAAATTGCACTTTATTTAAACAATTTTGATGATACCAAATCAGGAAACGGTTGGGCTTGGGACGATTATGCCGAAGATTTTTCTGCTGAGCGGAGTGTTTTCCCGATGTATGGCAACGTGGTTCAGGTTCACGGAAAACGCGCTTATCCGGATTATTTTTCAGACAAAATTTTTTTAAGTAAAAATTTGTTTGCCAGAGATTTAATCCAAAATATTTTTCATGGTGACGGCGAAATTCCTTTTATTACTTCGGATACTTTGACTCGAAAATTGTTGGAAATTGAAATTTCAAAACCGGTTGGGCTTACGCATCGTTTTCCTAAAAAAGAAGTGCGGACTTTATACAGTATTCCAACCGACAGTCTCTTGAAACACATGATGTTAGTGAGCAGTAATTTCTTGGCGGAGCAGATTTTAGTGATGTCGTCTTCCAAAATTTCCGATAATTTGAGCGGAAAAATGAGCATTCAATATTTGCTTGCTCGAGATTTACAGGATTTGCCCCAAAAGCCTCGCTGGGTAGATGGTTCAGGGCTTTCGAGGTACAATAATTTTTCTCCGCAAGATATGGTTTTCATTTTGAACAAAATGTATCACGAAGTTCAGACGGAACGCTTATTGAATTTTTTTCCGATTGGGGGCGTAAGCGGCACCTTATCAGGAAGTTTCAAAGGAAATCCACCCTATGTATATGCCAAAACAGGATCGATGAGCGGAGTTTATAATCTCAGCGGATTTATTAAAACGCATTCAGGTAGAATATTGATATTCAGTTTCATGAATAACAATTTTCAACATTCCAACAGTGAAATCAAAGCTCAAATGGAAAAGATTTTGCAGTATGTGAGGGATAGTTATTAATATTATGCCAAACAAAAAAGGTTGGAAAAAAGGCTAACCTTTTGATATTTACGTGCCTTTTGCTGATACGAATACTGCCCTCTGATTATTGAGGGGGAAATAATAAAAGCGTTGTAATTTATTAATTTACAACGCTTTATGAAATAAATTGCGGAGAAAGAGGGATTCGAACCCCCGGACCTGTTACAGTCAACGGTTTTCAAGACCGCCGCGATCGACCACTCTGCCATTTCTCCTCAGCCCATTCGGCTAAGCGGGTGCAAAGATACAAACCCTTTTTGTTTTTCCAAATTTTAAATGGTAATTTCTTCCGTCGTTGTCAATAAATCTTCCAATTTTTCTCGCCTGCGAATCAGCAACGATTTGTCGTTCAGCAATAAAATTTCCGAAGGTTTAAGACGAGAATTATAATTGGACGACATTGAAAAACAGTAGGCGCCTGCATTTTCAAAGCATAAAATATCGCCTTCGTGAACTTCGTGCAATTTTCGATTTGTTCCGAAAGTATCTGTCTCACAGATATATCCAACGACAGTGTAAAACCGTTCGCGACCTTTTGGATTCGAAATATTTGTGATGTTGTGGTAAGAATCGTAGAACATGGGGCGGATTAGGTGGTTGAAACCGCTATCTACTTCGGCAAAAACAGTAGAAGTTGTTTGTTTTATGCTGTTTACGGCAGCCAAGAAAAATCCGGACTGGCTGACCAAAAATTTTCCCGGTTCAAAAACCAGCGTTACTTTTTTATAATATTCTTTCTCAAATTCGAGAAAACGTTCGGTCAATTTTTCTCCTAAATACTTGATGTCCGTTTCGTTATCTCCTTCTTTATAGGGAACTTTGAATCCGCTTCCGAAATCAAGATATTCTAAATTTTCAAAATTTTTAGCAGTATCAAACAGAATCTCAGCTCCTTGCAGAAAAACTTCCACGTCCAGAATGTCAGAACCCGTGTGCATATGGATTCCATCGATTTTAAGTCCTGTATTTTTCACAACACTAAGAATATGAGGGAGTTGATAGATGGAAATTCCAAATTTGGAGTCGATATGTCCGACAGAAATTTTTTTGTTTCCGCCCGCCATGATATGCGGATTGATGCGTATTCCAACAGGGTAATTCTTGATTTCCTGCCCGAAATGTTCCAAAAGGGTGAGGTTGTCAATATTGACATGAACGCCGAGTTCTACGGCTTGTTTAATTTCTTCAAGAGACACGCCGTTGGGCGTATAAATGATTTCTTTCGGCTCAAAACCTGCCATTAGTCCCAATTGCACTTCCTGAATAGAAACCGTGTCCAATCCTGCGCCTATCTTCTTGAAATACTTTAAGATATTCAAATTGGTATTAGCTTTGCAGGCATAGTTCACCTTGACGTTTTCCACTTTTTTCAACGCTCTTATCAAACGGTGATATTGGTTTTTAATCACATTACCGTCATAAATGTAAAGCGGCGCGCCATATTCCTTTACCAACTTTTCCAACTGTTGTATTCTTGCTGATTCCATTTTGATAAATTAAAGTGCAAAAATAGGAAAAATATCGCCACATAGTAAAAAAGCAGTCATATTGCTCAAACTTTTTTTTGTTCACTAATTATATAGTGCAAAAATTTTCGAAATTAATACCAATATATTCAGGTTATATTCCAAGCGAACGATGAGAAGCAGAAAATCATAAAATTTTGGAGAGGACATACAGATTAAAAGCGAGTATCATTTAAAATTTTCCTACTTTTGGATCATTAAAAAACAAAAAAAATTGGAATCATATCAAGAATCGCTGGAATGGCTATATTCGCAAGTTTCCAACTATCAGAGGGTCGGAATTGAAGCCTACAAACCGGGGTTTGATAATATATTAAAGTTGTGTGAAATTTTAGACAATCCGCAAAACCATTTCAAATCCGTTCATGTAGCGGGAACGAACGGCAAAGGCAGTACGTCCAATATGACGGCTTCTGTTCTGAAAGAAGCAGGTTACAAAACGGGGTTGTACACCTCGCCGCATCTGGTCAATTTCACCGAAAGAATCCGTGTGGATGGCAAAGAATGTCCGCCCGAATTTGTTCAGGACTTTTTAACGCGGGTACGGGTGCATTTCTCACTCGATTTCAATCCCTCGTTTTTTGAACTGACAACAGCTATGGCTTTTGATTATTTTGCCCGCCGGAATGTAGATATTGCGGTCATAGAAGTCGGTTTGGGCGGGCGGCTGGATTCTACAAATATCATCACGCCAGAAGTTTCAGCAATTACCGGCATTTCCCTCGACCACACAGAATTGTTAGGCGATACGCTCGAAAAAATCGCTTGGGAAAAGGCAGGAATTATCAAAACAGGAGTGCCTGTCGTCATTAGAGAAGAAAAAACGGACATCAAAAATATTTTAATTCAAATTGCAGAAGAGAGAGGTTCGGATTTTATTGATGCAACAAAAATAAAGACTGGTTATCAATCTGATTTACAAGGTATTTACCAAAAGAAAAACATCAAAAGCACGCTGGGAATCATTCAAATTCTCAGAAAAAAAGGATTCGACATTTCAGAAGAAAGCCTGAAAAGAGGCTTGCTCCATGTTGCTGAAAACATGAATTTTAGAGGCAGATGGGAAATTTTACAAAAGGAAAATCCAATGATTGTTTGCGATACGGCTCACAATGAAGACGGCTTCCGCCAATTGCAAAAACAGTTTAAAAAATTGAAATATAATCAGTTGCATATTGTCATCGGCTTTGTTCAGGGGAAAAATTTAGACCCTATTTTTACGCTTCTTCCACCCGATGCGGTGTATTATTTCGTAAAACCGTCAATACCGAGAGGGCTTTCTCCCGACGATTATGAAGAAAAAATCCGTCGTTATTTTAAAAAATATAAAAAAATCAACAGCGTTGCCGAAGGTTTTGAACAAGCAAAATCATCGGCAAATCAGCAAGATATAATTTTTATCGGTGGAAGCAACTTCGTGGTCTCAGAAGTTTTTTAAAATTTTATTTGGAAGTTAAGAAAAAGGGCGTATATTTGCACTCCGATTACGGGACAAAACAACGACAAACAGTTCATTGAACATGTTATCCGTACAAAAAAGGGCGATTAGCTCAGCTGGTTCAGAGCACCTGCCTTACAAGCAGGGGGTCGCAGGTTCGAACCCTGCATCGCCCACGATATAAAACCTTTTTGCAAAGGTTTTTTTATTGGTAAAGACCCGTAGTGTAACGGTTAGCACAACAGTTTTTGGTACTGTTTGTCGGGGTTCGAATCCCTGCGGGTCTACAAAATTTTGGTTCGTTGAAAAATTGCAAATTTCCTGATTTTTTCAGGATTAGAGATGGAAATTCAAAAAAATGATTACCTTTGCAGCCACAAAAAAAGGCTTATTCGTCTAGTGGTCAGGACTCAAGATTTTCATTCTTGCAACAGGGGTTCGATTCCCCTATAGGCTACCAAAAATTGGGAAGAATTTAAAATTAAAAAAATAACAGCAAAATTATGGCAAACCATAAGTCGGCATTAAAAAGAATAAGACAAGACAAGGTTAAAAGACTACGCAACAAGTACTATCACAAATCTGCTCGAACAGCGATAAAAGAGTTGAGAGCAGAAACAGATAAGACTGTAGCAATAGAAAAACTACCGTCTATCTTTTCAAAGATTGATAAATTAGCAAAAAAGAACATTATTCATAAGAATAAAGCGGCTAATTTGAAATCTAAATTGACGAAACGAGTTAATACGTTAGCCTAACAAGAAAAATACAAAAAGGAGGCCCGTTCGTCTATCGGTTAGGACTTCAGATTTTCATTCTGGCAAGAGGGGTTCGACTCCCCTACGGGCTACATGTGAAAGGTCAAAATATTGATTATCAGTATTTTGACCTTTTTATTATGGCACAATTCACGACAATTCGAAGGCTTCATTTATGTCACTGCCCAAAATAATTTCACGGATATTTTTGGACAGGATTGATGCAAAATTATAAATCATAAAAGCTTATTTGTCCATCAAGTTTTAAATTTATATATTTGCTAAAAACATAACGTTTTGATAGTTAAAGAGAATACAAAAGCAGGCGCAAAAACAATTTCTTTTCTGTTTGAAGACAGCGGTTTTTCTGTAATAATGCCCGATGGAAAAAGCGGTTTTTCCAAAAACTCTTTTCACATGGAAACGCTTTATACTGTAAACGGCTGGGAAAAAGCGAAACAAGTGCTTGAAAAACAGATTTTTTTTCAAGCAAAACATGAATTTATTGATATTTCCGTTCTCAATAACCGTTTTACGTTGATTCCTTTGGAACATTTTGATGAAGATACTGCCGAAATTTTTTTAAATTACAACGTGCCGTTTTCTCTCAACGAAGGTTTGCGTTTCAACCTGATTCCGCAGTGGGACACGGCTTTGGTGTTCTACTATCCCGAAGAAATTGAAACGCTTTTTGAGAATTACTCCGACAAGTTGAGAATTACCCATACAGGTTTCAAACTGTTGTCTAATTTGAGTCTCCATTCAAACAACGGAATTTATGTAAATCTCTACGAAAAACAGGCGGAATTTGCTGTAATTCAAGATTCTAAACTTTTACTTTACAATATTTTTCCCTGCGAAACGATGAAAGATATACTGTATTTTTTGTTTCTGACTTGTCAGAAGTTGTCATTATCCGCAGAAAATACCGACGTGTTCTATTTGGGCAGGCTGGAAGACAAAGAATCGGGCAGAGAACAGATTTTGAGGTTTTTCAGAAGTTTGTATCGAGGCGGAAAAAACGAATTTGAAGGACGAAATTTCACAACATTAGACCTGTTATGATACGAATTATTTCAGGAACACTAAAAGGAAAAAGAATCCATGCTCCCAAGCATTTTGAGGTCAGACCAACGACCGATTTTGCCAAAGAAGCTTTTTTCAGCATCATTAATCATCGTTTTAATATTGAATCAGTTGCCGTATTGGACTTGTTTTCGGGCATCGGTTCGATAGATTATGAATTTGCTTCGCGGGGTTGTTCGGACATTACTTCGGTGGAATTTAATCCGCAACATGTGAAGTTTATCCACAACACACTGAAAGAGTTAGGTATTCAGAATCAAGTGAATGTGATGAGGCGAGAGGTTTTTCAATTTTTAGAACAGAAAAATCACCGCAGCTACGATCTTATTTTTGCCGATCCGCCTTTTGACTTTACCGATGAAGATTATAACAAATTGATTTCATTAATTTTAAATCAAAATTGGCTTGCTGAAACAGGACAGTTCATTTTGGAACACATCTCAAAAAAAAGTTTTGAAAATTGCCCGCATTTTCTCGAAAGCCGAAAGTACGGGAGCCTGTCTTTTTCTTTTTTTGGAAGAGAAGAAAAAATATAAACGGCTTAAAAATACTTAGTTTCTATTTAATTGGTTAATACTTTCAAAAAATATTCATTTTCGGAAATGAGTTTACTTATTTTTCTTTCTCGCCTTTCTTTTTTCCTCTGAAATAATCGTAACCGAAAAATACGACGAGCAAAACAAGAATAATCCAGCCATAATTGGTTTTCTCGCTGAGCGAAACACCGTTGTTCGG
>JAITOO010000066.1 GCA_031289875.1 Flavobacteriaceae bacterium | reverse complement strand
CGCACATTAAACGTAATCGTCAAAATCAGTATTATAATTACTATCCAATAAATAATTCCCATATTTTTTTTCTGTTTTTATGCAAATTTAATTTTTGCGGGTTGTGATACTTCCCATTTACCCTTGTCTCTATCATATTTTAATTTACCCGGAGCAGCATTACCTTTTGTTACTTCTATGCAAATAGCCGTATATTCAAAAATATTATTCTCTTTTGCCCGTTGGATATCTACGCATAAATCAAATTTTGCGATACCGTCCGCTATATCAAAAATTTTGAAAAAAGTATCGTCCTGTTGTGTTGTAACAACTTTATTAAAGCCGTTAACATCTCTTGCAAAGCCCATTAGATATTGTACTTGCGGTGACGTTTTCAATGTTTCTTTTTCTTTTGCCTTTACTCCTTTTTCTTCCCCTTTCGGATTATCATTTTTTTCCTTATTCTCGGCGGTGTCTGCTGTTGATTCTATTGCATCTCTGTCCTTTTCCGTTTCTTTCCCGTCGTTAACATTATCAGTGGGGGACTTAATAAATTTTGATTGAATCCTTCCACTGCCAAGAAACTCCTCAATAATAAATTCTCTGAATTTCGCCAATACTTTACTTATTCCTGTTTCCTTTTTCTCTGTCAAATTTTTAGGTTCAGGCAGTTTTTTTATAAACAGGAATATAAATAAATACGGCAACAAAATAATGATTAATAAGAACACTATTATTGATATATGATACCAATGCAGAGATTTTATCAATGCGTTCAAAGTTATAGTGTTTATTACTGTGGTAGAAGTGCCCTGTTCAGGTTTCTTTATAACGGTCTCCCCTGTGGATGACAATGCATCAGGAAATTTCCCCTTCAATTCTTCGCATAAAACAGTTATGACATTTTGTCCTATTGCGGTTTTCAATTTTCCGTCCTGCAATGCAACGATATATTTTATTATGTCGGAATTGCTTTTAGAAGAAACTTCAGAAAATTTTAGTTTTTCTTTTCTTGTTTTAATGAGATTATCGGCAGTTTGTCCCCAAGAATTATTTTTTAATAAATCATACAACTTTCTGTATTCTAAATAGTTATCAAAAGCACAATTCTTTATTTGTGGCTCAATTTTATTAAAATATGCTATACTGTCTTGGTCTTTACCTACAGATTTCATATAGGCATTGGCATATTTACAGTTTGTATAATCAACCATTTTATCAAATATAGCATTATCAATCTTTTCTGCGACACTATTTAGCGTACAGCACAGAAAAAACAAACCGAAAATCAAAATTTCTTTTTTCATATTCAATACAATTTATTTGGGTTCCAAATTTTTAGTGCAAATTGCATCGCTCAAAGCATTGAGCATACCGATAAGCGGGTAGAAAAACAAAGTTTCTTCTATCGTTTCGTTTTCGCCTACTTCCTGCTTTTTCTGTTTAAGTCCGTTTTGTGTAAATATGTCCAATTTCTGATAACATATTGTTTTGGCAATCTTAACAGATTGTACATTAAGTTTGTAACCTTCTCTGGCAAGGTCAGGTAAAAGATTGAAAACAAAATCGACAAATTTCTTGGCTTCATCTGTTGTTTTTGTGATATAATCGTCGGTTACTGCTTTTTTATAGGTATCTTTTTCTTTAACAATTGACGCATTATCGTAACTGTGCAACACCACTTTTTTCTTGAAAATATCGCTGAACGATTCTGTTTCCTTTACAAAAAAGCCGCCAAGACAAGTCGCTTCTTTTGGGTTTGTCTTATTCAGAATGATACTTAAATGGTTGTTCTGATATTTGTCGTTAAGAACTTTCTTAAATATCAATTTGGTAAATGTGTTAAGCAAATCGGCATCGTCAGTAAAAAATTGTATCAGGCGAGAGCCATTGCCGCTAAACACAATTCTATCAGGCATTGTCAAATTCAAGTCCTCAACTTGTATTATTTTTGCCAAATGGTAAATAATAGCGGTATAAAAGAAAATGAATGTGATTTTCTGTGTGGTATCCTCTTTCAGTTTTTCGCTTAAATCAATGTTTCTCGCAAAATTTTCACCAATTTCTCTTACTGTTTTATGGTCTTTGAGCGAAAAGAGGAAAGAAGCAATATCGTTTGAACTTTTGGTAGTTTTCATATCATCAAAAAGTTCAAAAAATTTATCGCTTTTTATCTCACTTTGCAACTGTGTTTTTATGGTTTCAATAAATTGCCTTACGATACCGTTTTTCACTCGATTGTTTTTTGAATAGCCATCTCCGAGTATCGAATTTGCGGCAAACCGAAATGAAGTAATGTATTTAATTTTCTGATTTGGAGCAATTACAATGTCGGTAGTGCCACCGCCTATGTCTATTGTAATAATATTGTTTGCATCGCCATCGCCCACATAATATTCGTATGGTGCGATTGATTCCGTGATAGCCATAATATTATTCAAATTGTCGCCAAAATATCGTTTATAGGCGTTTTCCCAAAATGTTTTGAACAGGTTAAATCTGTCAGAAGACATACTTACGGGGTAGAACCATTTTATTTTGGTGCTTGCCAAGTCGCCACCATTTAAAACCACTTTATTCCGCAACAGAAAGAAAAGCGATTCAATATAATTGGCTGCCTGATTTTTCTTCTCGCTTTCGTCAGACCATTTCAAATCTGTTGCGATATTGTTATGATAGGACAGATATTTACGCTTTTCATACAATGCGGCAAAGCCCGATTTTTCAAACGGATTAACATTGTTCCAATTGGTTTTTTCACCATACGACAACGCCGTACGAGTTGGAAATTTGAACTCTTTATCAGTTATTTCGGGAATATATTCCGTATCAAAATAATCTTCAACAACCATACGGTCTTCGCCCATTAACCAGTGAATTTGCCTTTCTTCCTCTATAATATTGAAGGGCTTTATCCTGTTGGTATCACCGCCGGTCATATACTCAATGTGCGTATTGGTTGTTCCCAAATCTATGGCAAAAGTAAATTCGATATTGCCGCTATTTTCTTTAGGGAACAAAGGCAGAATTACGCCGTTTACATCAGTATACTGCAATTTGATATAATCAAAATCATCGCCTTCTATTGAGTAATTTTTATTCTGTCGGTTTGAACTGAAAGTTTCATTGCGAAGAGAAGGGTCTTTGACTTTGATTGTTTTGCCATTTTTGCCAAACGCTGCCTTGTATTTATCTTTATCGCTAAAATTGCTAATCAAGCCAAAGCGGTAATTGGCATCTTTTTTGTCCGTAAATTTCACATTGGGAAATAATGTACAATCAAAATAAGTCGCTATTACTCCGCCCTCATTATTTTCGATATTCGGGTCTAAACCATTGAAATAAAACCTGCGATATTCTACAAATTCATTTTTCTTACTGACCGGAATACGCAAATAGACCGCAATGCCATTCGATTCTTCTTTCATTTCAAATGTCGGAAGTTTGCCCATTTGTTTTTTCAAATCGTCTGTGGTGAAGAAACGGAAAAAAGTGTCGGTCAAAGGCAGCAGATAACTGTGTTTGCTGTCTTTGTTGAGGTTGCCGCCCCAAAAGCCCTTTTCGTTGAGTTTGTAAGGCAGTTGAATAATCGTGTCGGTAAGAAAATCGCTGACCGTGAGGAAGGGGTAAGTTGTGCCATCCGGTAAAATTCGTTTGCCGCCATCAAAACTGTCTTTGTAATAAGGGTGCGCCTCGAATTTTTCCCAAACCGTAATTTCGGTAAGCCGCCAAGTATGGTATTTCACACCGTTTCCGCCTTCCAAAGGCAATACTAACGGCTTTCTTTCCTCTGTATAAATAGAAGTGGCTATCTCGAATTCGCTTTCAATTGTTGCATTGGCTTCAATTATCTGCTTTTTGTAATTTTTGCCGAGTATTTCGACTGCATTTTCGGCAGAAAAATCGGCATATTTGGCAATGTTTTCCTTGCTGTTATTGATGGCATTGTCAATTTCTTTGTAGCGTTTTATCGGCGCTTTTTGTTTTTCCAAATATTTTTGAATATCCGGAAAAAGCGTTGTATGTTTATCTCCCACTTTAATGCTCTCGTTGTTTTCCGACATCCACACATAAAGGAATTTTTGAAACTCCCAACTGCGTTGAGACAGTGGCACCGGTTCTTTTTTCTGGTCGCCGCCGTCAAGGTGAAACGCTTTATGATTGTTGCTCAGCATAATATCTTTGCCCTCATATTCGTTGGCAGAACTGAAAAAGAGCGTGCAGGGCGAAGTTGCGCCAATCATTTGATCAACAGCACCGTCGTTGGCGAGATAGCGAAGAATATAAATACACTTCATTCTATCAAAATTGTAGATTGCCGCATCGGTTTCCAAATAAGTTTTCAGCGTTTTGTAGAACGGGAAATGTTTTTCTTTCAGCTTTTCCAAATCGCTGTCTTTGTCCCATTTGATAATCGAAAGTTGGTTTTCCCATTTGTCGAAAGTGAAAAATATCTCGGCAACATCAAGGCAGTCGGACACGATTTTTTGATATACGGCAGAAGTGTTTTCGCCGTGTTCCGCTACTTCGGCAAAGGCGGTTTTTGCCAGCGCAATGCGGGCAAATGGCGAGGGAATGGAAGTCGGTTCGTTCAATGTACTTTTGTTGCTGCTCTCAATGGCGTTGATTGCCGTTTCGTCATACATTTTCGACTTGCTCCAATCTTTTTGGGTGTAGCCCAAGCCGTGTTGCACTTTATCGTTTTGCAAACGGAAAACGACAGAATTATCATTACTACTTGCTGTATTTTTATTTCTTGTTGCCATAATTCTTAATTTTTAAAATTGATTACTTTTTCGGTTGCACGATAAAATAGTTCTAAAAAACGCCCTTCGTCTGTCAATTCCTTGTTGATTTTCGGGGCTTGACGGTTGAGTTCATTGTCCAATAAAGCCCAATTTTTGTACAGTAAAGATTTACGGACTGCATTTATATTATCTCGAATAAAATTAAATTTTCCGTCATCTTCCAATATAAACGGGGCAAACTGTCGGGTTTGATTTTCCATTTCCACCAACCAGTCAAAAAATCTGTCCTGAACTTCTGTTACTTTTTTAATGATTTCAGTGTTTATAAATTTTTCATCAAAGCGTTGGTGTGCTGCATTTTTCCGTGCATAAGGCTGTTTTTTATACTGATTTTCAAAAATCTTTTTCAGATATTTATGAAATAACAAAAAGCGGGTAAGTGGGTTTATCAATGTTCTTTTTGTCTCGTCTGCCAGATTTGCAAAACTGATAACCGATACATCACCTGCCTGTCCGTTTGGAACAATGCCAAATTCTTTATAGGTTGTTTCTACTATTTCATTATTATTTCTGTGAAAATTTTCGGCTGTTTTGTTCGGATTTACAAAATCAAGGACTGCCAACGCTGCCGCCAATTCTACAAAATGAGCGTCGTTACGCTGGACTGTACCGCCTTTTTCGTGTTCATAAGCCCTTACATTTTTATCGCCTATATAATACATCGTGTCCAAATGTTTGTCTTCGGTTACATAATACGACAACGCCGCTTTTGCTTTGTCTATAAAGGTATTTGAATCAACAAAACTGTCATCACCCACTTTTTTCTCTTTAACGGAAAAATAAGGCAATACGGTAATTGCTCCGAGCGGGGCTTCGTTGATTTGCCCCCAATTCATCAACTCCTGTCCATTGGCGGTTTTTATATTTTGGGTATGCAACACGCGCCGCAGCAGCGGGAAACCACTTGCGCCCGTACCGCCGAAAATAGAACTGATAATAAAAATTTTGTC
>JAITOO010000052.1 GCA_031289875.1 Flavobacteriaceae bacterium | reverse complement strand
TTGGCGATTTCGGTTTCGATTTCGGTTGGCGTGCCGAAAGAAAAACCGCTTTTGAGTTGTTCGGTTACGGCAGCCAGCACGTCGGGGTGGGTGTGTCCGAGAATCATCGGTCCCCATGAATTGATGTAGTCAATGTAAGATTTTCCGTCTTCGTCGATAAGATAAGCTCTCTGAGCGGATTTCATAAAGACAGGCGTTCCGCCTACGGACTTGAACGCCCGCACGGGCGAATTGACGCCGCCGACAAGATATTTCTGCGCTTCTTGAAACAAGGCGCTGCTTCGTTGGTATAACATTCTATTAATTTAAATATTTTTCAAAAGGTTTCACAAACTTTTTAATCATATCATCAGATCGTTTTTTTGCCTGTATAACAAAATGTTTCAGGTATTCTTTTGCCCATTTTTTCCGCTCACCTTTGAATGTTTGATCTAAATCGCACACGTGAAACTGTATTTGCATTGCCGCCGCCCAATTTATGTACAAATCAGCAGGATTGGCTTTGAACAAACAACCAAAATGGGCATCTTGGCAAACTAATTTATCTTTTTCCAACTCCCAATTAATTTCAAAATAATTGATAGTAAAATTATCAAATTCTTTGTTATCAATCATTTTAGCACAAAGTTGAGCTAATTTGTAAGCCGAAATAATATTGGGAGGTTGAGCCGATTTTGAAATATTGCGCGTTTTAATGTCTATTAATTCGTAGAAATTATCTTTGACAACGAGAATATCGGCAGTGTCATTCTGTTTTTCTTCAAAAGGATTTTCGATACTCCATTTGTCTGTTGCATTTTTACCACGACTTAACAGAAATAAAACCGTAGGCGAATTAAACAACTCTTGTCTTGCATTAAATCCAATTGTATCGGGGCTTTTGCTAAACAAGTCATTCAAATATTCGTACTGACGAAATGTGTTTTTAGGAAACTGTTTTTTGATTTTCGCATAAACGTGTTTGTCAAACGGCTCGCCTGCTGCGTGTCCAGATAATGTGATAGAAAGTGGTTTTGGAACGGTTGTCCTTTTTACTTTTTCTATCAAATCTGTATAATTGACTATCATAAAGTTATGATTTTATTTACTGAATGATTGATTTTATTTAACACTGAATTTTCCTTTTTATCAATGTATTGCAATGTAAGATTTGTTATTTCATCGTGCAATTCTATCTCTTCTGTTTTTTTCCAATCAATTGGACGAAATGGAATACTTGAAATTGGTTTTTCAGAAAACTCAACGATATTTCCTTTTACAATACCATTGCATTTCAGCCAATCAAAAATAAAAGGATTATTCAAATAAGCCACAATATATTCCAAACTTTCTTTGGTTTTTTCTTTTTTTAAAATTGCCGTTACATCTTGTGTAGGATATATTTTTGTATCAACCAACGAAAAACGGAAATAATTTTTATTGGAAATCCTTTCTTTGCAAGGTACGAAAATCCGTTTTTCATCTTTACTAAACAGATTAAAATTCCGCAAAAATACCCATTCCCAGAAATTGATTTTTCTGTTATACTGATACCTGTTTTCCAAATCTTGTTTGAACAGCAAAAAATGACTATAAAAATGCGGATATTTTCCCTGTACTTCTTCTGCCGATAATCCTTCGGGAATGTAAATATAGGGTGTATATTTGTTTGAAAAATATGGGTTCAAATCTTTGGCTTTTATCACTTTAATGATTGCTTGTTTTTCAAATTCATTCAGAGGGTCGCCATTTACCTGAAATACTTTGTCCAAACCACTAACTAATCCATTTCCTATATCGCAAAAATCGCCAATCGTGTGCAATTCAGATTTGCTTTCATCGGTGAACAAAGAAAATAAATTTGCATTTTGATGTAACTTACGACAGTTTTTTTCAAAGGTTTTTAATTCGTTTTTAATTTCTGTTGTTTGTAAAATCCATCTTTCATTTTGTTTAAATTGAGGTACATCCAAAAAATCAGCATCTGCAAAAGGTTGTCTTACTTTGAGTTTATCTAAAATTCCAACTGTTAATTTTTGATTTACATAATATTTGGCAACCTTGATTGTTTTTGCTTTTTGCTTGCTTTTTATGTATTTGAAAATCACAATAGAAACCGTTACTTTTTCAAAAATAGGCGTTTCATTGAAATGATAAATTTCTTCAAAATAGCCGTTGGAAACCATATAATTACGCAATGAAATAGAATGTGTTGTATTCATCCAATATTCCGGGCAAATAAATATCAGTTGCCCGTTATCATTCAGTAACTCAATGGATTTCAGTATAAAAATGTACAGATAATCACACAACGAATTGCAGTATTTATTCCATAAGACATTGTTTGCAAGTTCCTGTTTCAGATTGTCTTCCAAATTCTTCCAACGAATATAAGGCGGATTACCAATGATTAAATCAAATCTTTCTTTGATATTGGCAGTTACAAAACTTTCGTATCGAACATTTGAATTTTTTTTTGCCAATTCATCATCTATTTCATAAGCCGTAACATTATTAAATTCCTTTTGCTGCAACAAATCAAGAAAAATACCCTGCCCGCAAGACGGTTCTAAAATCTTTGAATCAGGTACAATATCCGCCAACCCAATCATAAAATCGGCAACCATTTTTGGCGTAAAATATTGTCCGAATTTGTTTTTAGTATTTTGTTTAATGGTTGTTATTTTCATTTAAAGAAATCCCTTTTTGCAAAGATAAATTTTTCTATTGATTTTGGTACAAAGATTTTTTTGAAGCCAGAAAACTAACTCTTTTTCTTTCCTTTCAAATAAATTTTATCGCCTGTTTTCGGATCTTGTCCTTTTTTCATCAGGTTTTTGCGGTACAGTTCTTCCAGAGAAACAGCATAATTCTGGGCAATGTCATACATCGTGTCGCCCTTTTTTGCTATGTGAATTTGGATTGCGCCCGA
>JAITOO010000025.1 GCA_031289875.1 Flavobacteriaceae bacterium | reverse complement strand
AATGTCCGATATTCATAAAAAAGAGACTGCCTTTCGACAGCCCCCCTTCAATTGAAAAAACAACACAATTAAAGCCTTTCTTTAATTATTTTATCAAGTACCTCAGGGTTGATGATGTCTGAAATATCCCCAAGGTTGTCAATCTCGCCTGCGGCAATTTTTTGCAGTACGTTTCTCATAATCTTGCCGTTACGGGTTCTCGGCAAACCTGATACGAATTGAATCTTGTCAGGTTTTGCAATGCCGCCGATGGTTCTTTCGATATGCTGCAAAATTTCGTTTCCGGTAACTGCTTCGTTTGCAGGTTTTTCGTAAGTAATCACAAAAGCGTACAAAGCATTTCCTTTGATGCTGTGAGGGTAGCCCACGATAGCAGATTCCGTAACCAGCGTATGTTCGTTGATAACGCTTTCTATCGGCGATGTAGATAACTTGTGGTCGGATACGACAATCGTGTTGTCCACGCGTCCGATAACTTTGTAGTTTCCTTCGATGTCCCGCGTGGCAATATCTCCTGTGAAATATTTACCGTCGTAACGAGAGAAATACAAATCTTTGAACCTTTGATGATTGCCGTAAATCGTCCGCGCTATGCCGGGCCAATTATTCTTAATGCAAAGACTTCCCTCGCCGTGTCCTTCGATTTCCTCGCTGTCTTCGCCTACCAAGCAGGTCTCAATGCCCATGAAAGGTTTGGTTGCATAGGTAGCTTTGGTTGGGGTAACTCCCGCCAAAGCGGAAATCATAATGCCGCCGGTTTCGGTCTGGAACCATGTATCAACAAGCGGACAACTTTCCTTTCCGACTTTGGTGTAGAACCACTGCCATGCTTCCTCGTTCAGAGGCTCGCCCACAGAACCCAATACTTTCAGGCTATTCAAATCGTGGTCGTCCATAAAGTGCTGAGGCTGAGCTTCCAGCGTTCTTAAAGTCGTCGGCGCAGTGTAGAAGTGGGTAACTTTGTACTTTTCGATAATTTTCCAAAAACGGCTGTAATCAGGGTAAGCAGGCGCACCTTCAAACAGCACCGACGTAACTCCCGTCAAGAGAGGCGCATAGATGTTGTAGGAATGTCCTGCCAGCCAGCCGAAATCCGCCGAGCAAAAATAAACATCGTCCGTTCCGATTTGGAACACGTTTTTAAACGTATAAGCTACGTAAACCATGTATCCGCCGCAGGTGTGGACAATTCCTTTCGGATTTCCCGAAGATTCGGAACTGTAAATGATGAACAGTGGGTCTTCTGCTTCCATTTCTTCCGCAGGGCAATGAATATCGGCATTTTCAGTCAGACTGTTCCAATATTCGTCTCTGCCTTCTGTCATTGAGATTTGATGATGCGTACGGTCATAGACAATCACGGACTCTACGGCTGGAACTTCTTTTAAAGCCTCGTCCACAATAGATTTCAGGTTGGTGAACTTCGCTCCTCGATGAGAACCGTCGGCGGTAATGACCATTTTTGCTTCGCAGTTTTTGATTCTGTACATCAAGGCTTTGGAAGAATAGCCTGAAAAGACGAGGGTGTGTACTGCACCGACTCTCGCACACGCCAAAGCTGCGATTTGCGCTTCGGGAATCATCGGCATATAGATGCATATTCTGTCTCCTTTTTCTATTCCTTTTGATTTTAACACGTTGGCAAGTTTGCAAACTTCACCATATAGTTCTTTATAGGTGAGCGTGCGGGTCGGTTCGTCCGGCTCATTGCCTTCAAACAAGAGGGACGGTTTGTCTCCCAGTCTCTCCAAATGCCTGTCCAAACAGTTTTCGGTGATGTTGAGTTTGCCGCCTGAAAACCACTTAAATTCTGCTTTGTCAAAATTGGTTTCGGAAACGGTATCCCATTCTTTTTTCCAGACAAAAGTCCGTGCAATTTTTTCCCAGAAATCGTTGGTTTGTTCAAGGCTCTCGGTGTAGAATTTTTCATAATCCAGATTGGAAGTAACCGTCAAATCGTCGAGCGTTCCTTTGGCTCTTTCTGCGCTGAATCCGTAAGTTCCAACACCTTCTTCTTTGAAAACCTGAATGATTTCATTAACGATGGTTGGGTCTTCCAACGTGGACGGAATTGCAAATTCTTTTCCGTCGGCAATATTTCGGATTAATCGGCGAAGCACTTTTCCGGATCGGGTTTTCGGCAGCCGTTTGAGTTGTATCACGCGGTTCAGCGAAGCTATTGCTCCGATTTGTTTTCTGATGCTATGTTTCAATTCGAGTTCCAGTTGGGAGGCTTCTATTTCGTCATCTTTAGAAACTATCACAACAAAAGGAACTTGTCCTTTGATGGTGTCTTCGATACCCATAGCCGCGCATTCTGCTACGTGCGGATTTCGAGCGATGATTTCTTCCATTTCGGAAGTCGATAAGCGGTGTCCTGCCACATTGATAACGTCGTCCAGACGTCCGGTGATAAAATGGTAACCGTCTTCATCTCTGTAAATTCCGTCGCCCGTGAAATAATATCCAGGATATTGGGACAGATAGCTTTCTTTATAGCGTTCTTCTGCTTGCCAAAGCGTGGTAAGCGTTCCCGGAGGCAGCGGCAATTTGATAACGCCTGCTCCTTCTTCGTTTTCGCCAAGAGGCTCTCCGTTATTTCCGAAAACTTGTACATCGTAGCCGGGAACAGGTTTGCCCGCAGAGCCGGGCTTCACAGGGAAGCCTTGGTCGTAGCCCATGAAGTTGCCCATAATTGCCCAAGCGGTTTCGGTCTGCCACCAATGGTCAATGACAGGGATTCCTAATTGTTCCTGCAACCATTCCAGCGTAGCGGCATCGCATCTTTCGCCTGCCACGAATTGATATTTGAGGCAGCTGATGTCTCTTTGCTTGATTAAATCTCCGTTCGGGTCTTCTTTTCTGATAACTCTGAAAGCCGTCGGAGCGGAGAAAAATACTCGCACTCTGTATTCTTCGATAATGCGCCAAAACGTTCCTGCATCAGGAGTTCTGACCGGTTTTCCTTCGTAAACGATAGTGGCATTGCGGTTTATCAGCGGAGCATAAACGATGTAGCTGTGTCCTACAATCCACCCCACATCTGAAGCCGCCCAATAAACATCGCCCGGTTTGCTGTCGTAGATAGCTCCCATAGTGTATTTCAGCGCAACGGCATATCCGCCTGTATCGTGTACTACGCCTTTTGGCTTGCCTGTTGTTCCTGAGGTATATAGAATGAACAACGGGTGAGTCGATTCTACTTCGACATAAGGCGCAGGATCTGACAGATTGATAAGGGTGTTGAAATCCACGTCGTAGTCCTGTTCAGGGCAGAAAGCTCCTAATCGTCTGTTATACAACACGACATAGCTGGGTTTGTATTCTGCAATGGCAATCGCTTCATCAACCATAGGTTTGTATGGAATGACTTTTTCAACTTCTACGCCCGAGGTGGCGGAAATGATAACTTTCGGCTTGCAATCGTTGATTCTCACCGCCAGTTCTTTCGGCGCAAACCCCCCGAAAACAACGGAGTGTATTGCCCCGATACGGGCGCACGCCAACATTGCTATAAGGGTTTGCGGAATCATCGGCATATAGACGAGAACCGTATCTCCTTTCTGAACGCCTAATTTTTTCAATCCTCCTGCGAGTTTGGATACTTTCTGCAAAAGTTGATTGTAAGTGATTTTAGACTTGGTGTTGGTAACGGGCGACTCGTAGATAATGGCGGTTTCGTCGCCGTATCCGTCTTCGATGTGTTTATCTATGCACAAGTAAGACATATTGACCCATCCGTCCTTATACCATTCGTAAAGTCCGTGTTGATTTTTTGAGAGAATAACTTCCGGTTCTTTGAACCAGCGGATACTCTTCGCCTGCTCGCCCCAGAATTTTTCGGGGTTTGCAATACTTTCTTGAAATTTTTGTTGATATAAATTGCTCATATCTTGTAATTTTGCTGTGGTTTCTTTATTTCAATGGAACAAAAACAGGCTTCACAAGTTAAAAAGAGATAACTCTAAAAGAATACTCATCTGATGATTTTTTACGTTTAGAATCATCTCTTTTTATGCTTTACTTCCTAAAAAACAGAAAAATAAAAAACTTTATTAAACCGAAGATTCAGGAAGCAAAGCACTTTTCCTTCATTTTTTGTGTTTGTTTGAGGTCTGTTTTCGTTTGCGACTAATATATGAAAAAAATATGACTTTTTATCATGTAAATAAAAAAAAGTGTAAATTTTATTAAAAAAAAAGACAGTAAAAACACAAAATATTGATTTTTATCATATTGCAAGATTATTTTTTGTTAAAATTTTTGTGAAAAAAATGGTGTCAAATATACACTTATTCAAGATTTCGGCAATTTTTGAAAGAAATAAAGTATATTTTTTTACCTTTAACCGATGGAAAATGAATTTTCTTACGAAAAAGTGTACGAAATCGTTCGCAAAATTCCGTTCGGAAAAGTAACCACTTACGGTCTGATTGCCGAACAGTTAGGTACGAGGCGCACCGCCCGAATGGTAGGCTACGCCATGAATGCGGCGCACAACTTGTCTGACGTTCCCGCCCATCGTGTAGTGAACCGCAATGGAATACTGACGGGAAAGCACCATTTCGCCTCTCCGACCCTCATGCAGGAACTGCTGGAAAACGAAGGCTTGGTTATCAAAAATGATAAAATTTTGAATTTTGAAAAACATTTGTGGAAAACCTGAATGGATTTTTGATATACTGATGCTCATCAAACATTCACGCCGTTAATATCGTCTGCCTGTTTTTTTCTTCTTGTTGGCAATGTAGTCTCAGTAGGGGAGTGATGCTTTCTATTTCTTTGGACATTTGCTTTGTATATTTCAAAAGCAATAGTTAAATTAAAAGCATAAAATTATTTATCAACAATCTTTCAAACAAATTTGCATCAACCGAAAATAATTTTTATTTTTGTGAAATTTTAGATATTAGTAAACTTTAATATAGAAAACAATTTTTTGGTTGAATTTTCAAATAAAAAGACAGTTTCACAACTGAAAATAGAAGCTCTAACTTCTTGCCAAAAGTTTGTTTTTCAAATCATTCAGAAAAAAAAGTCCCCTTTGGAAACTCCCAACAATACGCTTGCGGAATTTTTATCTCCGTTACTGAAAGCATCTTTTTTCACAAGATGTTTTTTTTTGCCTGTAAATGAGGCTGTCAAACCCGCAACATTAAATAAATTAATATTTTACAGCTTAGAATGAACCATTTTACGTCATTAGAAAATCTGGATTTACAACTAATCCGCGAACTGGTGGACGATGCAGTAAACTTTAAAAGAAAAAAAGCCTGCCCCAATCTGTCTAATCATTACATTTCCAACCTGTTTTTTGAAAACAGCACCCGAACCAAACTGAGTTTTGAAATGGCAGAAAAGAAAACAGGCATGGAAATTATCTATTTCGATGCCGAAAGTTCCAGCGTCAAAAAAGGCGAAACCTTGTATGATACCGTTAAAACACTGAATTCCATCGGAGTAGAATGCTTCGTAATACGCCATAACCAAGACCGTTTTTACGAAGACCTGATTTCCCGTTTTGACGTTCCGATTATCAACGCGGGCGACGGCTGCGGCGACCACCCAACCCAGTCTCTGCTCGATTTAGTAACGATTTACGAAGAATTTGGCACACTGAACGGTCTGAATATCGTCATCGCCGGCGATGTCGTTCACAGCCGCGTGGCACACTCCGACGCAAAAATCCTGACTCGGTTCGGCTCTGAAATCTCTTTTGCCACGCCCGAATTTTGGCGGGATTCAAGCATGACAATGGGCAGTTACGTTTCGCTGGATTCCGTGCTTCCCAATGCCGATGTCGTGATGTTGCTGCGCAATCAAAACGAAAGGCACAAACAGCAGTATGACGAAAAAAATTATTTACAGCAGTACGGTCTGACAAAAGAACGCACAGCGAAAATGAAACCGAGTGCAATCATCATGCACCCTGCCCCGATTAACCGCAACGTCGAAATCGACGAAAATTTGATTGAAGCTCCGCAGTCGCGGATTTTTACGCAAATGACTAACGGAGTGTTTGCACGCATCGCGGTGCTGAACTATGTATTTAATTCATAAGAAGATGAAAAAAGCCATCATAAACGGAAAAGTTTTTTTTGAAAGAAAATTTCAGGAAAAACACATTATCATAGACGACGAAAAAATTACAGAACTTGTGGACAACCTTCCCGAAAATATTGAAATTCTGCTTGATGCAAAAGGAAAATACGTTTCGCCCGGATTTATCGACGTTCACGTACACTTGCGCGAGCCGGGATTTACCCACAAGGAAACTATAAAAACAGGCTCGGAAGCCGCTGCTTCAGGCGGTTTTACGCAGATTTGCGCTATGCCGAACACCCATCCCGTTATGGATAACGTGCAAACAGTCAAAGAGTTCTACGACATTGTCCGCCGCGAGGCTAAAATTAAAGTTTATACCTACGCTGCGATTACCCATTCTTTAAAAAGCGAGGAACTCGTTGATTGTAAGGCGCTAAAAGAAGCAGGAGCCTTTGCCTTTACCAATGATGGCGTGGGCGTACAGACCTCTTCCGTAATGTACGAAGCCATGCAGGAAGCGGGAAAACTCGGAATGGCGGTAGTTGCCCATTGTGAAGATAATAGCCTGATTTACGGCGGAAGTCTCCATCAGGGAAAGACAAGCGCAAAATTGGGCGTTGCGGGAATCCCGAACATCTGCGAGAGCGTACAAATCGCCCGCGATGTACTGCTGGCGGAAGCGGCACACTGCCATTATCACGTCTGCCACCTCAGCGCAAAAGAATCCGTGAGAGCCGTGCGCGATGCCAAACAGTCGGGAATTTGGGTTACAGGAGAAGTTACGCCTCATCATCTCCTTCTCAATGAAGAAGATATAACCGAAAAAGACCCGAATTTCAAAATGAATCCGCCGCTTCGCTCCAAAGAAGACCAACAGGCTCTGATTCAAGGACTTTTGGACGGAACTATTGATTGTATCGCCACCGACCACGCTCCGCACAGCGAAGAAGAAAAAAATCAGCCGCTGGAAAAAGCGCCGTTTGGAATTATCGGTTCAGAACACGCTTTCAGTCTGTTATACACGGAGTTAGTCGAAAAAGGAATTTGTACTTTGGAGCAATTAATCGAATGGATTACGGTGAAACCTGCACAGGTTTTCGGAATGCAGGGCGGAAAAATTGAGGCAGACCAGCCTGCGGATTTTGCCGTTTTGAACTTGGACACTTCCTATGTTATTGAAAAACCGTTTGTTTCCAAATCAAGCAATACGCCTTTCTTAGGGCGCAAAGTGCAGGGAAAAGTTACGGCAACGGTTGTAAATGGAAAAATAATTTATCAAATATAATTCCCCAAAAGTTTCTCCCGAAGGGAGGACAGGGCGATTTTAAAATAGTTAAAGAATTGAAACGAAAATTAGTATTAGAAAACGGAACGGAATTTATCGGCGAAGGTTTTGGCAGTAACGAATTTACAGTCGGCGAGGTAGTTTTTACCACAGGAATGACCGGCTATCAGGAAACGCTGTCAGACCCGTCATTTCATAAACAAATCATTACGTTCACCTATCCGCTCATCGGAAATTACGGCATCAATCCCAGCGATTTTGAGTCGCTCAATCCCTTTATCGGCGGAGTTATCGTGCATGAATATGCCAAGACGGAATCGCACTGGCAGAGCGAAATCAATTTCAACGAATATCTGAAAAGGCAGAATATTCCCGGATTGAGCCAAATCGACACCCGCGCTTTGGTCAAGATGATTCGCACCAAAGGAAGCATGAAAGGCAAATTTTGCCATTTGGAAGAGAACAACGAAGAAGTGGTGAAACTACTGAAAAACACTGAGTTGAAACATCACGTGGCAGAAGTTTCCACTCCGCGCGCTTACAATGCGCCTGCCGAAGGTTATAAAATTGTCCTCATTGATTACGGCATGAAAAAAAGCATCTTAAAAGAACTGAGCAGCCATCGTTGCGACGTAGTTGTTGTGCCGTACAACACCGATGCCCAAACGATTTTACAGCTCAACCCCGACGGAATCATGCTTTCCAACGGACCCGGCGACCCCGAAGAACTGACAGACTGCATCAAAATAATCCGCGAGCTGAGCGGAAAAGTTCCGATTTTTGGAATCTGTCTCGGTCATCAGCTGTACGCTTTGGCGCATGGGGCAAAGACCTACAAAATGTTGTTTGGTCATCGCGGAGCGAATCACCCCGTTAAAGAATTGATAACCAATAGAGTGCATATCACCTCGCAAAATCACGGATATGCGGTGGACGAAAAATCTTTGGAAAAAACTCCGCTGGAAATCACCCATTCGGCTTTGAACGACGGAACTATCGAAGGTTTGGAATACAGAGAGCATTACGCTTTCACAGTGCAGTACCACCCCGAATCCAGCCCGGGACCGAACGACAACGAATATTTGTTCGACAGATTTATAGATTTGATTGAAAAGTTTAAAGAAAGTAAAAAAAATTAAGAGACCATGCCAAAACGTACAGATATAAACAAAATCTTAGTCATCGGGTCAGGACCCATCATCATCGGGCAGGCAGCCGAGTTTGACTATGCAGGCACGCAGGCTTGTCTTGCTCTCAAAGAAGAAGGCTACAAAGTCGTCCTCGTCAATTCCAATCCCGCCACCATTATGACTGATAGAGAAATTGCCGACAAGGTCTATATGGAGCCACTCACGCTTGACTTCTTGCAGCAAATCATTGCTCTCGAACGCCCCGATGCCCTCCTCCCTTCACTCGGCGGACAGACAGGGCTGAATCTCGCCGTAGAATTAGCCAAAGCAGGAACGATAGAACAATATAACGTCGAAATTCTCGGCACAAAACTCACCTCCATTGAGCAAGCGGAAGACCGCAATTTGTTCAAACAACTCATGGAAAGCATCAACGAGCCGATTGCCGATAGTGTCATCGTTCACGAGGTGGAAAGCGCCATCGCCTTTGCCGACCAAATCGGCTACCCAATCATTGTCCGACCCGCTTTCACGCTGGGCGGCACGGGTGGCGGAATCGCTGAAAACGAAACCGAACTGCGCGAAATCACCGATTCCGGTTTAAAAAGCAGTCCCGTACATCAATGTCTGATTGAAAAAAGCATCGCAGGCTACAAAGAAATTGAGTATGAAGTGATGAGAGATGCCAACGACAACGCTATCGTGGTCTGCAACATGGAAAATTTCGACCCTGTCGGGATTCATACCGGCGACTCCATCGTCTTTGCCCCAAGCCAAACGCTCAGCGACCAAGAATATCAACTGCTCCGCAACTCTGCACTGAAAATTATCCGCGCTCTGAAAATCGAAGGCGGTTGCAACGTACAATTTGCCTTAGACCCTTCCAGCCGCAACTACATCGTAATCGAGGTCAATCCGCGCGTAAGCCGTTCCTCTGCCTTAGCCTCAAAAGCCACCGGCTACCCGATTGCCAAGTTAGCCGCCAAAATCGCTGTCGGCTTGACTTTGGACGAGATGAAAAATCCCGTAACCAACACCACCTACGCTTGTTTCGAGCCTGCGCTCGACTATGTCGTGGCAAAAATCCCACGCTGGCCCTTCGATAAATTTCAAAGCGCCAATCGCCATTTGGGAACGCAAATGAAAGCCACCGGCGAGGTCATGGCAATCGGAACGTCCATCGAAGAATCTTTATTAAAAGCTGTACAGTCGCTGGAAATCGGCTGCCTTCACCTTCACAAAAAAGATATGGAGGCTTTTTCGCTTGACAATTTCGAGCAGAGATTGAAACGCGCCGACGATGAACGCCTGTTTTTGATTGCAGAAGCCTTGCGAAGCGGAATCGGCATTCAACAAATCCATGAAATTACTGAAATCGACATTTTCTTTCTCGCCAAAATTCAGAATATCATTGAATTGGAAAGAGAACTTTCAAATAACATCAACAACCTTGAAATCCTGAGAACTGCTAAAAAATACGGCATTTCCGATTGGGAAATTGCCCGCCTGTGGCAAACCGATGAAAAGGAAATTTACAAGTTGCGGAAAGCAAACCGCATCGTCCCGATTTACAAAATGGTGGATACCTGCGCCGCAGAGTTCGTTTCGGAAACGCCTTATTTTTACAGTACTTATGGCATCGAAAACGAGTCTGTCCGAACGGACAGGAAAAAAGTCGTCGTGCTGGGGTCGGGACCTATCCGAATCGGGCAGGGCGTAGAGTTCGACTATGCCACAGTTCACAGCGTTATGGCTTTGAAAGAAGCCGGATATGAGGCTATTATCATCAACAGCAATCCGGAAACGGTTTCTACGGATTTTAGCATTTCGGACAAACTCTATTTTGAACCTCTGACGAGAGAGTTTGTGCGCAACGTCCTCGACTTGGAGCAGCCCGACGGAGTGCTGGTGCAGTTCGGCGGACAAACAGCTATCAACTTAGCGCAATATGTTATAGATGACGGTTTCAAGATTTTAGGCACTCAGGTAGAAGATATTGACCGTGCCGAAGACCGCAAAAAATTTGAAGAACAGGCAAATGTTCTGAACATTTCCCGCCCGAAAGGCGACACAGTTTTCACCCTCAAAGAAGCCTTAAAAGTTGCCAATTCCATCGGTTACCCTGTGGTTATCCGTCCATCTTACGTGCTGGGCGGGCGTGCCATGCAGATTGTTTATGGCGACAAGGAACTTGAACGCTACATGAAAGAAGCGGTGAACGTTCATGAAAAACAACCGATTTTGATTGATAAATATTTGATAGGGAAGGAGATAGAGGTTGATGCTATTTGCGATGGAACAGACGTTTTCATTCCGGGAATCATGGAACACATCGAAAAGGCAGGTGTGCATTCAGGAGATTCGATTGCTGTATATCCGTCTCAGACGCTGTCTCAAGAAATCAAAGAGGAAATCATAAAACAGACACAATTGTTAGCCAGAGGATTCAAAATCATCGGCTTGATGAATATTCAGTTCGTTCTGATGAACGGAAAAATTTACGTTTTGGAAGTTAATCCGCGTTCCAGCCGCACCGTGCCGTTTATGAGTAAAGTTACAGGCGTTCCATTAGCGAAAGCCGCTACCCGCGCGGTTTTAGGGCATTCGCTAAAAAAACAGGGATTGGGCATGGCGTATTACCCCGAAGCGGGTGAAATCTACATCAAAGCTCCTGTATTTTCCTTTGCCAAACTGCGTTCGGTAGATATTACGCTGGGACCTGAGATGAAATCGACGGGCGAGGTTATTGGTAAGGACAAAACTTACGAAAGAGCTTTGTATAAAGCCCTGTTGGCAAGCCATATAGAAATCCCGATTTTGGGCAACGCCTTGTTTACGGTAGCAGACAAAGACAAACCCGAAGCGCTGGAATTGGGCAGACGTTTTTACGACTTGGGCTATACGATTATGGCAACCAAAGGAACAGCCAAGTATTTCAGAGACAACAACGTACCTGTGGTAGAAGTCAATAAATTGGAAAAGGGACGGAATAATATCGGAAAGGTAATTCAGGAGGGCAAAGCTCAGTTTGTCATTAACACACTGTCCAACAGCGAAACCGTAAGAGAAGACGGTTTTTTAATCCGCCGAAATGCGGTGGAAAACAACGTTGCCTGCCTCACTTCTTTGGACACTGTGCGTGCAATAGTGCAAGTTCTGGAATCCATGGGATTCTACATCAAATCGTTTTAAGTAATTGAGAATCAATAAAAAAAGCACGTAATCAAATTGCGTGCTTTTTGCTTAAAAAATTATTTCTGTTTTTCTTTTGAATCCGAATTTACTCTACTGTTACGGATTTTGCCAAATTTCTCGGCTGGTCAACGTTTGATCCTCGCAGGATTGCAATGTAATATGCTAACAGTTGAAGCGGAATTACCGATAAAATCGGAACAAGGTAGCTGGAAGTTTCAGGAATTTCTATGACATAATCTGCCATTTCTTTCACCTGAACATCTCCTTCGGTTACGATAGCGATAATTTTCCCTTTCCGCGATTTGATTTCCTGTATGTTGCTGACAATCTTGTCGTAATGTCCTTTCTTGGTTGCGATGACCACCACCGGCATATTTTCGTCAATCAAGGCGATAGGTCCGTGCTTCATTTCTGCGGCAGGGTAGCCTTCGGCGTGAATATAAGAAATTTCTTTCAGTTTTAATGCTCCTTCCAAAGCGATGGGGTAGTTCAATCCTCTTCCCAAATAGAGGAAATTATTAACGCCGGCATAGTTTTCGGCAATCTTTTTTACCGGTTCTTCTACGTTCTTGATGAGGGCTTCTACTTTGGACGGAATCGTTTCCAACTCGGCAATCAGCGTGTTGAACCGTTCCTTGCTGAGGGTTCCCTTATGTTTTGCCAATTTGAGGGCAATCAAGGTCAGGATAGTGAGCTGTGCAGTAAAGGCTTTGGTCGATGCCACGCCGATTTCGGGACCTGCGTGGGTGTAAGAGCCCGCATCGGTAAGGCGTGCAATGGAAGAATCCACGACGTTGCAGATTCCGTAGATAAATGCGCCTTTTTCTTTCGCCAAACGCAGTGCAGCCAGCGTATCCGCCGTTTCGCCCGATTGGGAAATAGCAATCACGATGTCTTTTTCTCCGATGATGGGATTTCTGTATCTAAATTCTGAGGAGTATTCCACTTCGACAGGGATTCTCGCCAAGTCTTCAATCAAATATTCTCCTATCAAAGCGGCGTGCCATGAGGTGCCGCAGGAAACGATGATAATCCGCTTAGCGTTGAAAAATTTTTCCTGAAAATCCCAAATTCCTGCCATTTGAATAATGCCTTCATCTACCAAAAGCCGTCCGCGCATGGTGTTCAAGATGGATTGCGACTGTTCGTGGATTTCTTTCAGCATGAAATGGTCGTATCCTCCTTTTTCAATTTCTTCGAGATTGAGTTTAAGTTCTTGAATAACAAGGCTTACTTTGGCATTATCTTTAATTTTATGAATATCAACTCCGCCGTGCAAACTGATGGTTGCCATTTCTCCGTCTTCGAGATATACGGCTTCTTTGGTAAATTCCACGAAAGGCGAAGCATCGGAAGCGATGAAATATTCGTTATCTCCAATTCCGATTGCCAATGGGCTGCTCAAACGCGCCACGACAATTTCCTGAGGGTCATCGGCATCCATAACGGCAATTGCGTAAGCGCCGATGGTTTCGTTCAGTGCGTAGCGCACAGCATCGGTCAAATTCAGGTTTTCGCTGTCTTGGAAAAATTGAATCAGATTGACCAGAACTTCGGTGTCCGTGTCGCTTTTGAAGTCAAAACCTTTGGAAATAAGCACTTTTTTGATGGAATCGTAATTTTCGATAATTCCGTTGTGAATGAGTGCGATTTTTTCGTTGTTGGAAAGGTGCGGGTGAGAATTTCTGTCGCTTGGCACGCCGTGTGTTGCCCATCGGGTGTGTCCCATTCCGACGTGAGCCGAAGGCAAATCCTTGCATTTTGCTTCCAAATCGGAAACTTTGCCTTTGGTTTTTTTCAGTCCGAATTGACGTCCGTCATTTACAACGATTCCTGCGCTGTCATATCCTCGGTATTCCAATCGTTTTAGCCCGTTTATTATAATCGGGTAGGCTTGTCTATGCCCGATGTATCCGGCTATTCCACACATGTTTGTTTTTTATTTTAAGGTTATTTTTTTGCATAAATAATTTCTAACCGCAGTTTTTTATTTGGATCTGCGGCGCTGTTCCCGTAAAACATTAGCCTGAAAGGATCGTAAGCTCTTGATGTTACGTTATATCCGATGAAAGCGGCGGAACTGTTTTGGAGGAAACTTCCTATTCCTACTACGATATCGTCATTCGGTTCGTTCTTTTCGACAATATTTTTTACGTGTTGTGTGAGATTTAAAGTATAATATCCCGGATTATTCGTAAAATTGTAAGCCGGACTTAACGCATAACCTGATAAACTTGAATAACTTGTCAAGTCCGTCAAGAAAGATTTTTGAGTATCGTTGTAAGCGTAAATATAGGTAGGTTTTTGAGTGTTGGCATCTGCATAAGAAGGCGTTAAATGAAATTTAATTCTCGCTCCGATTACCGCCCAGCCGTTATTCACGGAATTTTTTATGGAAGCCAACTGTCCATCGTTCAGTTTCAACTTGATAGAAGGTCCTCCCATTCCCTGCAAGTATAAAGCTGATTCTCCATTAGTTGTGTTCGGATTTTGCATTTGAGACAAAAATTGCGGACTGGCTCCGTTTCGGTCGTAAAAATTGTATTCTCCGACAACAGAATTGTATGAGGAATTAGTCGTGAAAACGTAACTTGATGAGTTATAGGTATCTGCATCATCAGTTGCTTTGTATCGGTAGTATGCCGTCAAAGTCATCGTACTTTTCGGAAAACTGAACATAAATCGGGCATCGTCTTCGGCAACGGAAATGCGTAATCCTTTGAAATATTGAATGAAATTGGCATTGTCGGTCATTTCGGGGGAAGTCATCTTGTTGAAGAAATTTTCCTTGAAATATGCGGAATTGAGTTTAATTCTGTAACCTGGCGTAGTCGCATCAGAAATGCTCGTGCCGCTGCCTGTTTTCAAGCTCACGCTGACGATAGAATCGTTGATTTTTTGCTCGCCGAGCAGGTCTCCAACATCAATTGTCTTGTTGGAATAAAATGGAGAATTAATAGATTCAAGAAAAGTATTGATTCGATTGACTCTCAATGTCATAGAAATCCCTTTCTGTCCTAAAAATGAAGAAAGCGGATATTTGGTAGTGTATTGAATGGTATCCGTACTAAGTTCGGACTCAGGATGATAACGTTTTTCGGTTATTTTATAATTCACGGCATCATAAGACGGAAAAATAGCAAGTACAACAGAATCAATAATTTGCCCTGTGCCCAGAAAGGATCCCGACCCCAGACGAATCTGCGTGTTGAAAGCCGCCTTGCTTTTCCCAAATTCATTGTCCTGATAAACCCCGACCAGTCCGTTGAGAAGCGCGCTTTGGTCGGCGCGGATAGAATCGTTGTTGTAAATATTGTATGCAACGACATCCACAAAGGCAGAGTCTCCTGACGATTTTCCTGAAATCAAATCCGCTCCAAGCGTGGAGTTGTCGTTTTCGCAGCTTGCCAAAAGAGAAACAGAGGCTAAAAATCCTGCGGTTAATATGTTAAAAAAAAACTTTTTGTTCATATAAAAAAATTAATTTTCTATGTTTACTTCGTTATTCGTTTGATAAACCTCTGCAACGTTCTCATTTTGAGTAAAATCGTATTTTTCGCTTTCCAGCGAATCAAGGAAATACTCCAGTTCGTCCAGCAGAGTTTCTTCTCCTTTGATGACGGCATCGGATTCTTTCATTGCTTGTTTAACGAGATTGAGGTACGAATTATTTTCAGAGAGGTAAACTAATTTTTCAGGGTCAATATTGTCAAACGCTAATATTTTTTTAATATTTTCACTAAAAATACCTCCTTCGCCTTGATTGTAAACCGAAGTTACTATTTTGATATCGCTAAAAAAAGCATCATCTGAATAGTTGTTTTTCAGATAGATAGGAAGAAAACTTGCCATCCAGCCGTGAATGTGGATTACGTCAGGCACCCAATTGAGTTTTTTGATGGTTTCAAGAACGCCTTTGGCGAAAAATACGGCTCTTTCGTCATTGTCTGCGAACCATTGGTTGTTTTCGTCCTGATAGGTGGCTTTTCTTTTGAAATATTCTTGATTTTCAATAAAATACACTTGCATTCTTTCTCCCGGCAGGGAAGCTACCTTGATGACTAAGGGCTGGTCTAAATCACTGATTATTAAATTTATTCCTGATAATCTGATGACTTCGTGCAACTGGTAGCGTCTTTCGTTGATTATGCCGAATCGCGGCATAAAAATTCTCACATCATTTCCCCTCGAAAACATTTGTTTAGCCAAGGCGTAAACCCTTGCCGATACAGGGTTTTCAGAAGAATAGGGGGTTAATTCGGACGTTACGTGAAGTATTCTTTTTGAACTCATCAGAAAAATTTATGATTAACTATAAACATAGGGCAAAGTTACGAAAAAAATATGAAATAATTGCAATCTGCACAACCGC